>DASUAK010000271.1:0-2399 GCA_035763845.1 bacterium
ACGCGGGCGACCAGCTCTTTCGGACTGAAGGGTTTCACGATGTAATCGTCGGCGCCCAGCTCCAAGCCGATCAGCTTGTCGGACTCCTCGCCGCGCGCGGTGACCATGATGATGGGCACGGGGGAGTCCTTGCGCAGCTCCCGCGTCACATCCAAGCCGTCGATATCAGGCAGGCGCAGGTCCAGGACGATGAGGTCGGGGCGGTCCTCGCGCGCGCGGGCCAGCCCGGTCCTCCCGTCGCCTGCGGTCAGGACGGTGAACCCCGCGTGCTCCAGGTAGTCCCGGGCCAGCTGCGCGATCTTCGGCTCGTCGTCCACGACGAGGACCGTCGTCATTGCTTTCTAGCCTACATCTTCTGTCCGCCGGGCTGCGACTCATGGGCCCGGCGGTGCCACTCCTCGAACGCCGCTCGCCCGCTCCAGCCCCACGGCCGCCAGAAAGCCCCCCTGATCATCGCGAATATGAGGAAGAAGAAGAGCAGCGGGAACAGGAAGCCGAAGAACCCGAAGCCCCACGGACGGTGCCAGTAGGGGCCGTAGTACCCGTACGGGGGCATCCCCTCAGGCCGCGGGGCGATCTGCCCGGGCTGCTCGCCGCGCTCCACTGCCTCCCGGTTGGCGAGGCCGCGTGCGAAGCCGGCCTGGTAGGCATTGCTGCTGATCCCGACGACCACCGCGGCCAGGATCAGCGCTGCCAGGACTCCGATCACGATCCGGTTTGTCATCATACCCTCCTTCATCGTCGTCGCCCCCAGCATGGGGGATGATTGTGAACAGGGTGTGAACGCACCGCGGAGACGCCGGGAGGGAACATCGTCAGGGCTCCAGGCGTTGCTCGGGAGTCAGAACCCAACGTCCGGGAGGTGCGTCCATGGGAGTGCGCCAGGCGGGGTCCTCCGAGGCGGAAGCTCCCCAGTACCCGGTCGGTCCGTTCGTCCCCGAAAGCCGGTTCGAGGCGGGACGGCGCGACGAGCTGATCGCGGAGATCGAGCGGGCGCCCGCGGCGCTGCGCGCCGCCCTGCGGGATCTGTCGGGGGCGCAGCTGGACGCCCGCTACCGGAACTGGACGGTGCGGCAGATCGCGCACCACATCCCGGACAGCCATCTGAACGCCTACGTGCGCCACAAGCTGACGGTCACGGAGGACCGACCAACGATCAAGCCGTACGACGAGGGACGCTGGGTGGCGCTGGAGGACGGCCGCACCGCCGCGCTCGAATCCACTCTGGCGCTGCTGGAAGGTCTGCACGAGCGATGGGTCGTCTTCCTGCGGAGCCTGACCCCCGCCCAGTTCTCCCGCACCTACCTGCATCCTGAGTACAAGACCGAGGTCACGCTCTTCGAGTCGGTGAGCAACTACGCATGGCACGGCCGGCACCACACGGCGCAGATCCTCTGGGTGCGCCGCCACCGGCTGGGCCTGGACGGCTGACACGGGAGGAACGCCGATGGGCCGCGAGGTCGCAACGCTGGCAGGGGGCTGTTTCTGGTGCCTGGAGGCGGTCTTCGATCAGCTGCAGGGAGTGGAGGACGTCGTGTCCGGGTACGCCGGCGGCCACGTCCCCAACCCCACGTACAGGCACGTCTGCACCGGAGAGACCGGGCACGCCGAGGTCGTGCGGATCGCCTTCGATCCGGACGCCATCTCCTACCGCGACCTCCTCAAGGTGTTCTTCACGATCCACGATCCGACGACGCTGAACCGGCAGGGCGGCGACGCCGGCACGCAGTACCGCTCGGCCATCTTCACCCACACCGACGAGCAGGAGCGGATCGCCGAGGAGGTCATCGCCGAGATGACCGAGGCGGGGATCTGGGACGAGCCGATCGTCACCGAGGTCGTGCCCTTCGAGGCGTTCTACGCGGCGGAGGACTATCACCAGGAATACTTCACGCGCAACCCCAACCAGGCGTACTGCCGCATGGTCATCGCCCCCAAGGTGGCGAAGTTCCGCAAGCAGTATCTGGAGCGGCTGAAGAAGGTCGGCTAGCGGAAACTTCTAGCGCCGCTTCGGGGCGGGGCGCGTGTGGGCGCGCAGGCGGCCGAGCAGGCCGGAGAAGGCCAGCAGGCCGCCGAGGATCATGAGGGCGATCGAGCCGGTGTAGAGGGTGTAGAGTGTCTGCACCTGCTGCGCGGCGAGGATGGGGGCTTCCTCCGCGAGCGGTCCGAGGTTCTCCTGCAGGTGCTCCCACTGCGGGAAGCTATGGGTGTACAGCACGACGCCGAGGATCAGCACAAGTAGACCCACACCCTCGGCGACGATGTCGATCGCGCGCGCGAGCTCGACGCGAAACTTCATCACGGCGGGGATGACCGCCACCGCAATGGAAATGAGAGTTTTCCACCCGTCCCACGTGAGATCGGGCATACTACCCCACCACCCTCGTCCGTAACCCAGA
>DASUAK010000272.1:0-5202 GCA_035763845.1 bacterium
ATTCCTCGATGCGCCGGACCGCCGGGAGACGCTGGGCATCCCGGCGGGTGTCCCCGTGGTGGGGATGATCGGCCGTCTGGTCCCTGACAAAGACCCCGTCGGGTTCGTCGCAGCCGCGCGCGCCGTGGCCGGCGTGCTCCCGGAGGCCCGGTTCCTCGTCGTCGGCGACGGCCCGCTGCGCCCCCGGGTGCAGGAGGCCGTCGAGCGGGAGGGTCTCGCCGGCGTGGTCATCATGACGGGCGAGCGGCCGGACATCCCCGAGCTCCTGGCCACCATGGACGTCGTCGTGCTCACCTCCCGGTGGGAGGGGATGCCGATGGTGGTTCTCGAGGCGATGGCCTCGGCGCGGCCGGTGGTCGCTCCTCGCCTCGGGGGGTTGACCGAGGTGATCGAGGACGGCGTGACCGGCCGCCTGACGCCGCCGGGGGACGAGCGCGCTATCGCCGAGGCGGTGATCGCTCTGCTGCGGGATGCCCCGGCGCGGCGCCGCATGGGCGAGCAGGGGCGTGCGCGGGTGCGGGAGCGGTTCTCGCTGGAGCGGATGGTCGCCCAGACGCTTGCCGTCTACCGGGAGGTGCGTGGCTAGTCGTGGAGCCGACTACCCGTTTCGCCCCGGGGGCATACCCCTCAGAGGGGGATCGGATGCTCACCGAGGGCCGGCGCCGGCAACTTCGCGTACTGCTCGCGGTCGTGCTCGACGGGAGCATGCTCGCCGCGGCGTTCTCCTTTGCCTACCTGCTGCGGTTCTTCTGGGAGATCATCCCGGCGCTCGATGCGCCCCCGGCTGCGCCGTACTTCGTCATCCTGACGCCGCTGCTGCCCATCTGGCTGCTGATCTTCGCCGCCTACGGTCTGTACCGGGACCAGGTCCAGCCGTTCTTCGACGAGGCGCTGAAGGTCACCAGCGCGGTCTCCGTGGGGATGATGGCGCTGCTCGCCGGCTCGTTCTTCTATCGTGACTTCTCCTACTCCCGGCTGTGGATGCTGCTGGCCTGGGCGATCAGCGCCGTTCTCGTGATGGCGGCGCGGGGCACGCTGCGTCTCGGGCTGCGGATCGTCCGCGCCCGCGGCATCGACGTGCGCCCCGTCCTGATCGTGGGGGCGGGGGCCGAGGGCGCCGCGCTCGCGCGCACGCTGCGCGAGCACCCTGCGCTGGGGCAGCGCCCGGTCGCCTTCCTCGACGAGCATCAGACCGGGGAGGTGGAGGGGCTGCCGGTCGCCGGGACGCCCGAGGACGTGCTACGCGCCGTGCGCCGCCTGGGCGCCCAGCGCGTGATCATCGCCCAGGGGGCCGAGCTGCGCGAGCAGACGATGCGGGTGGCCGCGCTCTGCCAGGAGGCCGCGGTGCCCTTCGCCGTCGTGCCCGACCTCTACACGCTGGCGGCGACGGGGGCGGGCGTCGAGGTCGTGGGGCGCGTGCCGCTGCTCACCCTGCAGGGCAGTCCCCTGGCGGGGTGGGGCCATCGCCTGAAGGACGCGATCGACGTCGCCGCGGCGGTGGCCGGGCTGCTGCTCTGCGCGCCGCTGCTCATCGCGATCGCGGCGGCGATCGTGGTGGACAACCCGGGGCCCGTCGTCTTCCGCCACCGCCGGATCGGGAAGGGCGGAGTGCCGTTCCACGCCTGGAAGTTCAGGACGATGGTGCCGGAAGCGGACGCGAAGCTGGGCGAGGACGAGGCGCTGCGCTCCCGGTTCGAGCGCGCCTACAAGCTGGTGGACGACCCGCGCGTCACGCGCGTGGGGCACTGGCTGCGCCGCACGAGCCTGGACGAGCTCCCCCAGCTCCTCAACGTGCTGAAGGGCGACATGAGCCTGGTGGGCCCGCGGCCGATCGTCGAGGCCGAGCTGGCCCGCTACGGCCCCTGGGAGCGGCGCCTGCTCTGCGTCAAGCCGGGGCTGACAGGGCTGTGGCAGGTGCTGCGCCAGCCGGATCCCGACTACGCGCAGCGCGTCCGATTGGACATGTACTACATCGACCACTGGTCCCTCGGGTTGGATCTGCAGATCCTCGCCCGCACCCTGCCGTCGGTGATCGCCGGCCGCGGAGCCTATTGATGGCGCTGGCCCGGGACGTCCGCGCCTCCCACGCCCTCCGGACCGCTGCGCCCGCGGTGCGCGCGCGGGCCGAGGCGCTGCGTCTGGCCATCGTGCATGAGTGGCTGGTCACACTGGGCGGGGCGGACCGCGTCCTGCTCGCCCTGCACGAGGTGTTCCCGCAGGCCCCGGTGTATACGGCGCTCTACGACCGCACGCGGATGCCGCGGGTGTTCGCGGATCTCGACGTCCGCACCTCGTGGCTGCAGCACCTCCCCGGCGCCGTTGCGCATCACCGCTGGCTCGTGCCGCTCATGCCCTCCGCGGTGCGCGGATACGATCTGGGAGGCTACGACGTCGTCCTGAGCAGCAGTCACGCCTGCGCCAAGGGCGTGGCCCTGCCCCCGGGCGCGGTGCACATCTGCTACTGCCATACGCCGATGCGCTACGCCTGGGACATGCGGGACGCGTATCTCGCCGCGCTGTCGCGCCCGGCCCGGCCGCTGGCCGCCGCCGGTCTGCGCTGGCTGCGCGGATGGGACGCCGCGGCGGCGAGGAGCGTCGACCACTTCATCGCGAACTCCGCCTTCGTCGCATCCCGCATCCGACGGTACTACGGCCGGGACGCCGCCGTCATCCACCCGCCGGTGGACACCGCGTTCTTCACCCCGGGCGGCGAGACCGCGGAGTTCTTTCTCGCGGCCGGCCGGCTGGTGCCCTACAAGCGCATGGACCTGGCCGTCGAGGCCTGTACGCGCCTCCACCTCCCGCTCGTGGTCGTGGGCGACGGCCCGGAACTGGCGCGTCTGCGGGCGATGGCCGGGCCGAGCGTGCGCTTCGCCGGCGAGGTGTCCGATGAGGAGCTGCGCGACTACTACCGCCGCTGCCGCGCCCTGATCTTCCCGGGTGTCGAGGACTTCGGCCTCGTCCCCGTCGAAGCGCAGGCCTGCGGCCGCCCCGTCATCGCCTACGGCCTGGGCGGCGCGCTGGAGAGCGTGGAGGACGGGCTGACCGGCCTCTTCTTCCACGCGCAGACGGCGGAGGCCCTGATGGCGGCGCTGCGCGAGGCGGACCGTACGGCGTTCGATCCGCGCGCCGTCCGGCGCCACGCCCAGCAGTTCTCACGTCTCGCCTTCGCCTCGAAGGTGGCGCAGTTCGTCACGGCCCGCGCGGCCTGGAGGTAGCATGGAGTCGCCGTCGCCCGTCGCCACGCTGATCGACAGCATCGAGGGTGTCATCGTCGGCAAGCGCGACACCGTCGAGCTGATCCTCGCCGCGCTGCTGGCCGGCGGCCACGTCCTGCTGCAGGATGTCCCGGGCGTCGGCAAGACGATGCTCGGCCGGGCCCTGGCGCGCTCCATCGGCGGCAGCTTCCGGCGGATCCAGGCCACCCCCGACCTGCTGCCGTCCGACATCACCGGCGGCATGGTCTACGACGGCTCGCGGGGCGAGTTCCGCTTCGTGCCCGGGCCGCTGTTCGGCCACATCGTCCTGGCCGACGAGCTGAACCGCGCCACGCCGCGCACGCAGGCCGCCTTCCTCGAGGCGATGGACGAAGGCCACGTCACCATCGAAGGCATGGCGCACGCCCTGCCCCAGCCGTTCTTCCTCATTGCCACCTTGAACCCGGCGGAGCACCACGGAACCTATCCGCTCCCCGAAGGGCAGCTGGACCGCTTCCTGGTCGCCGCCTCGCTGGGCTATCCGACCCACTCCCAGGAGGTCGAGGTCGTGGCCCGCCAGCAGCAGGCGCATCCCATCGATGCCGTGCACGCCGTCGTGGAGCCCCCGCAGCTCCTGCGCTGGCAGGCACAGGTGCGCGAGGTCTTCGTGGATCGCTCCCTGGTCGGCTACGCCGTGGACGTGGTCGGGGCCACGCGGTCGCATCCCGAGGTCGTGCTGGGCGCGAGCCCCCGGGCGACGCTGGGGCTCGTACGCCTCGCCCAGGCCTGGGCGTACGTCCACGGCCGCCGGTTCGTCCTGCCCGACGACGTCAAGCACCTCGCCCGGCCCGTGCTGTCGCACCGCCTTGCCGTCCGCGGCATCGCGGGCACCGCGGGGCGCGCGGCCGCGGAGAGCATCGTCGATCACGTCCTGCGCGGCGTGGCCGTCCCCGTCGTCGCAAGGTAGCCCATGCCCACGCGCGAGGCCGCCGCTTTCGCCCTTCTCACCGTGCTGCTGCTCTTCGTTGCCGTGAACCTGCAGGCCGGATGGGTGTACGCGGTGGACGCGCTGCTGATCGGCTTCGCCGCCGCAGGATGGATCACGACGATGACCGCGGCGCGGCCCCTGCCGCTGCGCCGGTCGATGCCGGCCGAGGTGGTCGAGGGCGAGGCCTTCCCCGTGACGCTGGAGGCCGGTCCCGTGCGCTGGCCGCGCTTCTTCCTGCACATCCTCGACGCCCTGCCGGGATGCGATCCCGGCGAGGTCTTCATCCCGGTCCTCGGGCGGCGCACGCTCTCGGTGACCTACCGCACGACGGCCCGCCGCCGCGGCGTGCACCGGGCGGCGGCCCTCGAGGTGCGGAGCGGGGGGGTCACCGGCATGTTCCGCCTGCGCCGGCGGATGGATGCGCCCGGCGCCGTCACGGTGCTTCCCCGGTACGCGGTCCTGCGCCGCTTCCCCCTGCCGGGGCGCCCGGGGCCCGAGGCGGTGCCGTTCCAGCGCCCGGCCCGCACCGGCGTGGACGTGGCCGGGGTGCGCGACTTCCGGGACGGGGACGATCTGACGCGGATCCACTGGCGCAGCACGGCGCGCCGCGGAACGCTCGTGGTCCGGGAGTTCGAGCGCGAGGTTGCGCCGGCGGCGGCCCTCATCGTCGACGCGTCGCCCGTGGGAGAGGACGAGGGGTTCGAAGACCTCATCCGCGCGGCCGCCTCGGTGGCGCATTACATCGCGCGGCAGGGCCAGCCGATCGTTCTCGTGGTGCCGAAAGACGGCCGGGCCGAAGCCGCCACGCTGGGCTGGATGGACGCGCTCCGCGCGCTCGCCGCCGTCGAGCGCGGCCCCGGTCCCACGGCCGCCGATCTGGCCGCGGTTCTCCCGCCCGGGCTTCCGGCCGTCGTGTTCACCGCTTCATCCGACGCCGCGGCGGTGGTCGCCGGCACCGGCCGGCCGCTGACCGCGGTCCTGGCCGCAACCGACGGACAGGGCGGCCTCCTTCTGGAG
>DASUAK010000273.1:0-3408 GCA_035763845.1 bacterium
GGACGGCACGGGATACCGGTTGGGCGCCGGCGTGGAGGTGGACGTCGAGGCGTTCACCAAGGCGCTCGCCGCCCGGCCGCCTCTGTGGCCGGCGATCGCCAGCCTCTACCGCGGCGACCTGCTGGCGGACCTGCCTCTGGCAGAGTGGTGCTTCGGCGCCCGCGATACGCTCCGCAACCGTTTCGTTGACGCGGCCGTGAGCGCCGGTGAAACCGCCCTTGCGCAGCGCGACCACGGCGCCGCCCGATCCGCCTTCGAGCGCGCGATCGAGACTGATGCCACCTGCGAGCCGGCGGTGCAGGGGCTGATGCGCACGCTCGTCCTGACCGGCGACGCCCCCCGTGCCCTCCGCCTGTTCCAGCGCTTCACCGAAACGCTGGAGCGCGAGCTGGGCCTCGGCCCAAGCGAGGAGACGCTGCGGCTGGCGAAACGCCTCGCCGGCTGACGCCCCCGCATCCGCTCCGCGCGCGCATGCGATCCCTAGGAGTGGATCCGAACGGCGTTGCACAGATAGGTAACGGCGGCCGAAGCGATAGGGAAGCCCAGGCCTCCTGTGAACGCCGTGGTCCCGAGGACCAGAGCGCCTCCGAGCATCAGACAGAACCCCGCAAAGAAGCACTTGCCGGCCGCCTTCGTCCCCTCCGGAAGACCCTCGTGCTTGAAGGCGCAAATCATCCAGTCGAGGAAGCCGCCGATGGTGACCACATAAGCGACGGCCTCTTCCTTGGTCAGCGTATACTCTGTCCCTGCCTGTCCCCACCCCGCTGAGCCGTACCCAAGCGTCTGCCCCGTGCGCGGATCGACCGTCCACCACGCGAGGACCTGGTCGCGCCCCACGTTGAGCGCCTCCCGTGGCACGACGGCGATCATCCCCGACTCGACCAGCGCCGCGATGCGCGCCTTGATGTCCTCGGGAAGCCGTACGCTTCGCCATGCCCGATCGGCCGTGCTGCGGATGACAATCCAGTCCCGATCCCGGCCGTGCGAGGCCAGCAGGTCCGACGCGCTGGGAAGCCGCCGGCCGCCGAGCGGCAGCACGCTCTCCAGGACCGTGTCGGCCACACCCTGCTGGAGACGAACGCTGCCCGGCTCGCCCTTCGCCCCCGGCCGCACCTCCACGTCGTTCGCGACGATATCGAAGCTCTCACGCATCACAAGCTCGCGGTCGCCTTCGAAGGCGGGCGCGCGGTGGAGCAAGAGGATGGACGCCGCCTGCAGATACACCTGTCCCGCGACGGGACTGAACAGGGCCCTCCCCAGGGCGAGATCGTAGAGGGCGCCGTGAGTGCCGTCCGCCCGGCGCACCTGTTCCAGGAGCGGGGCGCCCGCCGCCCTCCCGCCGGAGCGAAGGAACTCCATCACAAGCGGACGCGTCGCCAGCCACCGCTGCGCGCCGATCAGCGTGACGAACGCGGGCGAGGGCTGCGCCGGCCAGACCGTGATCACCGTCTCACCGAGTAGGGCCATACCGCGGGCCAGGCGCGCCTCGTCATCGGGTCGGAAGGCGGCGCCGGAACGGCTCGATCGCGCCGCGGGACCGAGGAGGTCGAAGATCTGCCTGCGGACCGTCCGCGTCGGCGCCCCCGGTGTGCGGATCTCGAACTCGATCCACTCCGCAAGCAGGCGGTCCGGTGCAGCCGGGCCGGTCCCGCCCGAGCCTCCGGGATCCCGGCCCGAGCCGCCGAGGATGTCCTCGATACGCTGCCCCAGCCGCTCCGCGCCCTGCGCCATCGCGCTGCGGCTCGTCGGTCGCACGAGCCCGGTGTCGGTGAATGACGAGTGGAACACGTGCTGCTCGCCGATCGAGAGAATAGGGATCCACTCGTGCTGGGCCAGTACCGCATCTCTGACCCGCCCCCGTCCGGTGAGCCCCCCCGTCAGGTCGATCGCCTTCGGCCAGCGCGGCGCGGAGTGCCTCAGCACGAGCGTTTCGCCGAGGACGCCGGCCGGGCGGAGGAGATGGGAGAGCACCTCCACCTCCTCGCGGCCTGACGGACCGGCGACCTCCACGATGACGCGGATCCGGATCGTGTGCAGGAGTCCCGCGTCGAGGTCGTCGAGACGCTCAGGGCGGAGCGTCCGCGCGGGCTGCGCGAGGCCCTGTCCCGGCCGCGCGTCGGGGAGCAAGGCGTCGTAGTCGACCCACTCGCTCCCCATACGCACCTGAACCCACCAATGATCCCGCAGCGCCTCCAGCGCCGGGCTCGGGTCGCGGCCCCGCTGCGGCCGCACGGCCTCGGGGACCTTGCGGGCCAGGAAGGCTGCCTGGTCGCGGATGCGCTGCGCCGCGTCGCGTCCGATGCGCTCGGCTGCTTGGGTCTGCTCCTGCAACGCGGAACGCATGGCCCGGCCGTCGAGGTTGTGGCGCCGTGCGAAGCGCTCGGCCTCTTCGGTGGAGGGGCGCCGCCCACCACGGACCGGCGCGTCGGCCGCGGGCCTGACCCGGCGGAGCAGGTCGCGGGCCTGATCCGGGCTCAGGACGGCCTGCGCCAGCCGGACGTCCGAGCCGGCCTCCCGCAGCAACGCATAGAGCAGCAGCGCGCGGTCCAGACTGTTCCCGAGGCGGTCGAGCAGCACGCCCGCATGGTCGCGAAGCGCGCCGCGGTAGGGGACCCAGCGAGTCTCGTCGCGGACCCAGGTGAAGATGCGTTGCGGATCACGGCCTAACCGGGCCGCGAGCGCTCGCACGTCCGGGGCTTCCACAGACGTCTCCTGGATCGCGGCTTCGAGGGCGGCATAGGCCGCTTGCACCTGCTGCGCCGCCCGGTCTCCGCGGGCCGCGGCCGTCGCGGCGGGCGTTTGAACCGTCAGAACGGCGGCGATGAGTGTGAGCGCCACGGCTCGCTGCGTCATCGGTCTTGACTCCTCAGGCCTGCCCGCCGACGCGGGCGATCTCGGCTTCTTTGGCCTTGATCTGGTCGGCGATGCGGTCGGCGTCGGCGCACAGCGCCGCGAGCTCCGCCGGCAGGCTCGCGCCGGCCTCGTGCAGGTCGTAGGCCTTGGCGCCGATCGCCTCCAGGGCGTCGCGCATCCGGCCGGTCAGCGTGCGCACCTCGAGGCGCAGCCGGCCGATCGCGGCCATGTCGCCCGCCTCTTCCTTCGCCCGGTCCATGCCCTGCTTCACTTTGTCGAGCCAGCCCATGGCACTCCCCTCCTCGCGTCTACGGTCCGATCACCCGCACACCGATCTCCTGGCCTTCCTTGCGCAGCGCCACTTTGGTGAACCCGCCCGCCCGGACGCGCACGTCACGAATCGTGATCGGGGTCCCTGCTGCCCGCACCACGACGGTGAACACGCCCTCCGGGACCCGCACCGGCTGCCCGGTGATCCCGCCGGCGACGCGCTGGCCTCCCGCGTCCAGGACGTCGAAGGGCACGGCGAGCGCCTGCTGGATGCTCGCCCGCAGC
>DASUAK010000274.1:0-20876 GCA_035763845.1 bacterium
CGCCAGCTCGGTCACCAAACAGTACCCCTTCGACTACGACTTCGAGCAGGCTCTGGAGGAGCGCCCGGGCTACGGCCACGGTGACGCGAACCATATCCACACAGGGCCCCGGAGCGCCGGTGCCCAGGCGGGCAGCAACCGTGGAAACGGCAATGGGAACGGCGGGGCCGGTGCGGCGAGCGGTGAAGCGCGGCCCGGCAACGGATACGGCGACCGCAACCACGAGCACCAGGGCAGCGGCCAGAACAGGTAACCGTCCAGACAGCTCAGGAACGGGCACCGCGTGGGCGACCGCGCGGTGCTCTCGTTTTGGAGCGGCGATCAGCGCAGGATGAGCAGGGCGGTCATCCCCGCGGCGAGGGTCAGCAGCATGCTCCTCCACCGCCAGGCGACGGCGCCGGCCAGCAGCCCGGCGAGCAGGTACGGGTTGGCAATGGAGAGGTCCACCGGGCCCTGCGGTCGGACTAGGGCGGGGGCGATGAGGGCGGAGAAGACCGCGGGCGGGACGAACCGCAGCCCCCGGAGGAGGCCGGGGCCCACCTGCACCCGGCCCAGCAGCAGGATCATCGAGACGCGGATGGCGAGCGTGGTCAGCCCCATCCCGACGATGATCAGCCAGTAGTCCAGGGGGGGCCTCATCGCAGGCTCAGCAGCGCGGCCGCACCGAACCCGGCGATGATCACACCCGCCGCCCGGTTCACCCAGCGCAGGGTGTCGGATCCCAGACGCGACCGCACGGTCGCCGCGGCGCCGCTCAGGATCAGCCACCACAGCGCCGAGCCCGTGAACACGCCCACGACCAGCGCCCCCGCCGTCGCGTAGTCCCGCGCGGCCACCACGCCCAGGCCGGCGAAGACCGCCGCGAACGAGACGATGGTCATCGGGTTCGTCAGGGTCAGGGCCAGCGTCGTGGCGTACGCGCCGCCCAGCGAGCGCGGCGGCAGGTCCTGCGGGTGCAGCTCGGCGGGGGCCCTCGTGAAGGCGCGGATCCCCAGGTAGATGAGGAAAAGGCCGCCGGCCGCGCGCAGCCAGAGCTGCTCCCGGACGAGGAACGCCGAGACGGCGGTGAGGCCGAAGCCGGCGATCGCGCCGTAGACCGCGTCGGCGGTGGCTGCTCCCAGGCCGGTGACCAGGCCGGCCGCTCGCCCGTCGGCGAGCGTGCGGCGGATGCACAACAGGCCGATCGGCCCCACGGGGGCGGCGATGGAGAAGCCGATGACGAGGCCGCGGAGGAAGAACGCCGTCATCGGCGATCTGCCAGCAGCCCCGCGGCGATGCCGGCGGCGGCGCCCGCCATCACGCCCAGGCGCAGCGGCATGCCCGACGCGGCCACCGCGACCGCGGCCGCGGCGAAGGCCGCCCACCGCGCGGGGCGGTCCCCAAGCATGGGAACGACGATGGCGATGAAGATCAGGGGCAGCACGAACTGGAGCTCCCAGCCCTCCGGGATGCCCGCGGCGAGCACCACCCCGGCCGCGGTGCTGAGCTGCCAGCCGGTCCACAGCGTCAGCCCGGCGCCGAGGAAGAACCAGTGGCGGTGGGCATCGGTGGGGGCGCGTTCCGCGAAGCGCGTCACGGTGACGGCGTAGGCCTCGTCGGTGAGGAGGTAGCCCAGCAGCCACTTCCACCCCGCGTGCAGGGGGCGCAGGGCCGGGGCGACGGAGGCGCCGTACAGCAGGTGGCGGAGGTTCACGACGAAGGTGGTCAGCACGATCGCCGCGCCCGGCACGCCCGAGGCGAACAGCTGCGTGCCGATGAACTGCGCGGAGCCGGCGAACACGATGGAAGACATCGCCACCGCGGCTGAGGCGGGAATGCCGGCCTCACGGGCGAGCGCGCCGTAGATCAGGCCGAAGGGCAGGGCGGCGAGCATCAGCGGGAGCTCCGCCCGCACGCCGGCAAGGAACTCCCGTCTCACGTCTTCTGGGGCTGTTCCGCGCCGACCCGGACCGGCGCCCGCGCGCCGGGGCTGCGCCGGTTCACGACCGCGATCCCGCCCACGATCAGCGCCGAGCCCGCGAGCAGCCGCCAGTCGGCGGACTCGTTGAGGAAGACAATCCCGAGGATGAGCCCGACCACCGGGAAGACGTAGGTGACGATCGTCGCCCGCGTCGCTCCCCAGGCGTTGATCAGATAGAAGTACAGCATGTACGCGGTGCAGGAGCCGAGCAGGCCCAGCCAGGCCAGCGCGAACCAGGTCAGTCCGGCCTGCGGGAGGATGATGGGACGGTCCATGAACGGCACGGCCGCCCAGGTCAGGACGTCCGCGATGACGACCACCATCGTCGCCTGCACCAGCGGCGGGTGGCCGCGCAGGTGCCGCCGCGAGAAGGTCGCGGAGAGGCCGTAGCTCGCCGAAGCGGCGACCATCGCCACGTAGCCCCAGATGCTCCCGTGCACGCCCTGCGGGGAGAGCTCGCGGCTCATCAGCACGACGACCCCGACGAAGCCGACGATCAGCCCGGCGACCCGCGTGAGGGTGATCTTCTCGTCGGCCAGCATGTAGTGGGAGATGACGATGGCGAACAGCGGCGCGGTGGCGTTGAGGATCGCGGCCAGCGCGGAGTCGATCCGCGTCTCGGCCCAGGAGATGAGGATGAAGGGCAGCGTGGTGTTGAAGAACGCCATGAAGAGGTAGAGCGGGAAGTACCGGCGCAGGTGCTCGCGGAGTCCCTGGCCGGTCAGGAAGGCCACGGCGAGCAGGCCCACGGCGCCGAACAGGAGCCGGAAGGACACCAGCGTCGCCGGTCCGATCTCACCGACAGCGATCTTGATCCAGAGGAAGGACGAGCCCCAGATCGTGCCCAGCAGAAGAAACGCCCCCCACTGCCGCATGCACAGCATTATCCTCGTCCGGTTAGGGTTTGAACAGTGACCCAGGTCACACCGCGCGCCCGGGCGGCCGCAGGGACAGGAGTCCGCGGGCATGTCTCGAATCCCACCCGCCAACACTCCCACACCCGGATCGGAAGGAGCCCAGTCATGCCCCTGGCCATCCGTGTCGGGCGGCTGATCGACGGCAGCGGGAAGCCGCCGCAGCGCAGCGTCCTCATCCTGATCGAGGGGGGCCGGTTCACTGTTGTCGCTCCCGAGCGCGAGTCGCCGGTCCCGCCGGGCTATGAGGTCATCGACGCCGCCTCGTACACCGTCCTGCCCGGCCTCATCGACTGCCACGTGCATCTCATCGGCAGCGGCGATCCGCGCGACGGGGCGTTCGGCGTCGCCGAGCTCGGCCGGTCGATCCCCGCAGTGACGGTGGACTGCTACCGGAACGCCCTGAAGGATCTCGACGCAGGCTGGACGACGGTGCGCGATGCCGCCTCCCGCTACTTCGCCGACGTGGCCCTCCGGGACGCGATCAATCGGGGGGAGCTGACCGGCCCGCGCCTCTGGTGCTGCGGGCTCGGCATCACCTCCACGGCCGGACACATGGACCGGGAGAAGTATCTGGCCCCGCATCTGACCCTCCCGGGACCGGATGCGGTGGCGGATGATCCGACCGAAGGGCGGAAGGCCGTCCGGCTGAACCTGCGCAACAACGTGGACTTCATCAAGATCAACGCCACGCTCACCGAGCACGTCCGCCGCTACTTCGGCTACTGCGCGCCCGAGATGACGCGCGAGACGATGGCCGCGATCTTCCAGGAAGCGCACTGGCACGGGCGGAAGGTGACGGCGCACTGTTACGGCGGCGAGGGTGCCACCTGGGCGATCGAGGAAGGGATCGACGGGATCGAGCACGGTTTCTACCTCACGGATGAGCACCTGGCGAGGATGGCCGAGCGCGGTACGGTGCTCTGCCCCACCCTCAGCGTGGTCGGCCGGTTCCGTGAGCACGGCGATGCGGCGCTGCCGCCGGGAAACCCCTATCTGCCGGCCTGGCGGTTGAAGGCGATCGATCACGCCTGGGACACCGTGCGACGGGCGAAGGCTCACGGGGTGCCGATCATCTGCGGGACCGACGCGGCGATGCCGTTCGTGTATCATGGCACGAACGCGTATGAGCTCGAGATGCTCGTGGAGGCCGGCCTCACCCCCCTGGAAGCGATCACGAGCGCCACGGGAGCGGCGGCGGAGGCCCTCGACTTCCAGGACGTCGGGCTCGTCGCGCCCGGGAAGTTTGCCGACCTGGTCTGCGTGGACGGCGATCCGCTGGAGGACATCCGGATCCTCCAGGATCTCCGGCGGATCCCGCTGGTCATCAAAGACGGTAGGATCGCCGCCGACCGGCGTCCGGTCTCCGCGGGCGTGCCGGCCTGACCGGGCCGCGGATCGCGGAGGGACCCTTGGACGCGGGCACGCTGTACCGCGCGGCGTGGGTCATCGACGGCAGCGGCAGGCCCGGCGACGGCCCCGGAGCCGTGCTGGTCCGGAACGGCCGGATCGCCGAGGTGCTGCGCGGCGAGGCGGCAATCCGGCGGGCCGCGGCGGGCGCAGAGGTCGTGTCCCTCGAGGGGCGCACGCTGCTGCCCGGGCTCATCGACGCGCACGTGCACCTCTGCCTTCCCGGCGACGGCACGCCTTTTCCCCGGATCGTCGCGGAGCCGCGCGGGGTCATCGAGGCGATCGCCCTGCGGAACGCCGCTGTCGCCCTGCGCGCGGGCATCACCACCCTTCGGGACTGCGGCGGGTTCCCCGACGTGCTCTACGCCCTCCGCCGCGCCATCTCGCTGGGGTATGCGCGCGGTCCCCGGCTGGTCCTCGCCGGATGGCCGCTGACGATCACGGGCGGGCACTGCCATTACTTCGGAGGGGAGGCCGATGGCCCGGATACCCTCCGGGGCCGGGTTCGCGAGGCGATCAAGGGCGGCGCCGACTACATCAAGGCGATGGGAACGGGCGGCGGGACGCCCGGCACCGAGGCCTGGAGACCCTCCTACAGCCGGGAGGAGGTGGCGGCTCTGGTCGACGAGGCGCATCGCTTCGGGCGGCGGGCCACGCTGCACTGCCTGTGCGCGGAGGCCCTGCGGTACGCGGTCGATGCGGGCGCGGACGAGATCCAGCATGCCTGGTTCATGACGGGTCCGGACAGCCCGCAGGCTCTGGATCCGGGCGTGGCCGATGCCATCGCCCGCGCGGAGATCCCGGTCTGCCCGACCCTCGGCGTGGGCCGGCACCTGCGCCAGGCGGTGGCCGCCATGTCTGCGCCGTCACCGGACGATGAAACCGCCGTCCTGCGGTGGGAGCGCGTGGAGGCCGAGGTGCTCGACATCGCGGGGGCGCTGCGCAGCCGCGGTGTCCGGTTCGTCGCGGGCAGCGACGCGGGATGGCGATTCAGCCCCTTCGACGCGCTGCTCACCGATCTGGAGTTGATGGCGGCGGTGGGCTGCTCTCCCCTGGAGTGCATCCACGCCGCGACCGGTGCCGCGGCCGACGCGCTGGGCGTCGGGCACGAGACCGGCATGCTCCGGGAAGGCCTGGCCGCCGACCTGATCGCCGTCTGGGGGCGGCCCGATCAGGACCTTGGGGGCCTGCGGCGGATTGACCGCGTCATCCTCGCTGGCGTTCCCGTGTGGAGCAGCCCCGTCGCGGAGGGGGAAGGGAGACGGTCTCCATCCGCAGAAAGTGCCTGGAATCCCTGAAGGCACAGACGAAAACTACAGCTCGGATCATCTCATGGGGGGTGCGGGATGCTGAGGCGCTCAGCAGTGTGGTTCGTCGTACTCGTCGTCATCGTCGGGGCCGGGCTGACCGCGGGGCAGGCCGGACCGGCCGCGGCGCCGGCCGATGCGAAGCCGGGCGGCAAGCTCGTCCTCGGGTTCCAGTACGAGCCGGTGACGCTGGATCCGCACGTGTCGGGTCAGGCCAACGCCTTCCGCGTGCTGCTCAATATCGTCGACGGCCTCGTCTATGTCGATCAGGAAGGCACCATCAAGCCGATGCTGGCCGAGCGCTGGCGGATCAGCCCGAACGGCAGAGTGTACACGTTCTGGCTCCGCAAAGGGATCACGTTCCACGACGGGACCCCGTTCAACGCCCAGGCCGTGAAGTTCTCGCTCGACCGCGTGGTCGACCCGGCCACGGCCTCGCAGTCCGGGCGCATCGCGATCGGCCCGTATGAGAAGACCGAAGTGCTGGATGACAGCACCGTCCGGATCACCCTCAAGGAAGCCTACGCCCCCTTCCTCATGAACCTGGGGCCCGGCTCTCTCTCTCCGGTCTCACCCGCCGCGGTCCAACGCCTGGGGAAGGACTTCGGCCGCGCGCCGGTGGGCACGGGGCCGTTCATGGTCAAGGAGTGGCGGGCGAAGGACCACATCACCCTGGTCCGCAACCCCAACTGGAAGCTGGCTCCCCTGACGAACCGGGGGCCCGCCTACCTGGACGAGATCACGATCAAGTTCATCCCTGAAGACGCGGTCCGATACGCCGTGCTCGAGACGGGCGAAGTCGACGCGATCGAGGACGTCCCGGCGCAGAACGCCGCGGACATCAAGCGCAACAGCCGCCTCACCCTCTACAACATCGACTTCCCCGGGTCTCCGCGCCAGGCGATGATCAACACGCAGAAGCCCCCGACGAACGAGGTCGCGGTGCGCCGGGCCATCATGCACGGGGTCAACGTGGAGGCTCTGGGCCGGACCCTCTACTTCGGGGTCTACCCCGTCGGCAACGGCATCATGAGCGCCGCCACCCCCATGGCGATCAAGGACCACTTCCGGAAGACGTATCCGTACGACCCCAACAAGGCCAAAGCGTTGCTCGAAGAGGCCGGCTGGAGGGTGGGCGCCGGCGGGGTGCGCCAGAAAGGCGGCCAGAGCCTGCGCGTCGGCATCTACATCCTGACGGACGTGCCGATCTACCGGCCGCTGGCGGAGTTCATCCAGGCGAATCTCAAGGACATCGGCTTCGACGCCGTTATCTGGGCCCAGTCGCGCAGCCCCTGGTTCGCGGCGCTCGGGAACGGGGAGCATCACCTCGCCCCGATGGGTTTGTGGAACGCGGATCCGGACATGCTGCGCGCGCTGTACCACTCCAACGGGAGCGCCTTCTCCTGGTCGTTCTACAAGAACAGTGAGTTCGACAAGCTGGTCGAGGAGGGGCTGCAGTACACGAACCCCAAGATCCGCCAGCAGTACTACGTCAAGGCCCAGGAGATCCTGATGCGGGATGCGGTGACCCTGCCGATCCACGAGCAGATGAATGTCTACGCCATCAAGGCCCAGTTCAAAGGCCTGGCGTTCAACGTGAACGCCTACCCGGTGTACTACGACATGTACGTCAAGCGCTAGCGGGCGCGCAGCCCGCAGCCGGCGCGGCCGCGGGGGGAACATCTCCCGCGGCCGCGCCTTCGGAGGCCGATACCTGTTCCGTTTCCTGGCACGACGCCTGCTCGTCGCCCTGCCCGTCCTGCTGGGGATCTCGATCGCCGTGTTCTTCATGATGCATCTCGTTCCCGGGGACCCCGCCAAGATGATGCTCGGGGAGCTGGCCGTGGACAAGAGCGCGGTCGAGAACCTGCGCCGTCAGCTCGGCCTGGACGATCCGATCATGGTCCAGTACGGGCGCTTTCTCGGCGGCGCCGTGCGCGGCGATCTGGGCTGGTCGATCCTGGAGAACCAGCCGGTGTCGCGGATGATCCGGCAGGTCCTGCCGTCGACGATCGAGCTGACGCTCGCCGGGCTCGGCATCGCCATCCTGATCGGCGGCATCCTGGGCATCACGGCCGCGGTGCACCAGAACTCGTGGCTCGACAACGCCAGCATGGTCGTCGCCCTCTGGGGCGTCTCGATGCCTTCGTTCTGGATGGGGCTGCTGCTGATCTTCCTGTTCTCGCTGAAGCTCGGCTGGCTGCCGGCCACGGGGCAGGGGGGCGTGCTGCGCCTCATCATGCCCGCGCTCACCCTCGGGTACGTGGCCGCGGCCGTCATCGCCCGCCTGGTGCGCTCCAGCATGCTGGAAGTCCTCAGGCAGGACTACGTGCGCACGGCGCGGGCGAAAGGGCTGGGGGAGCGTCTCGTCGTCTACCGCCACGCCCTGCGCAATGCGCTGATCCCGGTGGTGACCGTGATCGGGCTGCAGTTCGGGGCGCTCCTGGGGGGCACCGTAGTCATCGAGACGGTGTTCTCGCGGCCCGGCATCGGCCGGCTGGCCGTGTCCTCCATCCTGAGCAAAGACTTTCAGGTGACCCAGGGGACGGTGCTGCTGTCCGCGGTCTTCTACACGCTCGTGAACATCGTGGTCGACGTTTCCTATGCCGTCCTCGATCCCAGGATCCGGTATGACTGAGCGGGGGAGCAGGCGCGGATGAGCGGCGCGCTGCGGGACGAGGCTGCCTCACCCCCGGCCGTCCTGCGGGCGCGGCCCCGGTGGCGCTCCGAGAATCCCTGGTGGGTCGCCGCGCGGCGCCTCCGCCGGAACCGCGGCGCCATCGCAGGGCTGTACCTCCTGATCGCGATGGTGGGGGTCGCGGCCTTCGCCGACGCGCTCGCCCCGTACGATCCGGTGAAGATCACGCCGGACGGCGCGCTGCTGCCGCCGGGCCGTGCGCACCTGCTCGGGACCGACACGCTGGGCCGGGACGTCCTCTCGCGCCTGCTGCACGGCGGGCAGCTGTCCCTGCGGGTGGGGCTCGTTGCGGTCAGCATCGCCGCGATCGGCGGCACCTTCCTCGGCCTGGTCGCGGGCTACTACGGTCGCTGGCCGGACCTCCTGATCATGCGGTTCATCGATCTGCTGCTGGCGTTCCCAAGCGTGCTGCTGGCCCTGGCCATCATCGCGATCCTCGGTCCCAGCCTCCTCAACCTCATGATCGCCGTGGGCATCTCCGCCACGCCGGGGTACGCGCGTCTGGTCCGGGGGCTGGTGCTGTCCGCCAGGGAAAACGTGTACGTCGAAGCTGCCGTAGCGGTGGGCTGCTCGGACGGCCTCGTCCTCCGCCGGCACATCCTGCCCAACGTGCTCGCCCCGGTGATCGTCCTGGCCACGCTGGGCATGGCCGGCGCCATCCTCACCGGGGCCTCCCTGTCCTTCCTCGGGCTGGGTGTCCAGCCCCCGACCCCGGAGTGGGGCGTGATGTTGAGCGACGGCCGTAACTATCTGCGCCGGGCCTGGTGGATCACGACCTTTCCGGGGCTGGCCATCATGCTCACCGTGCTCGCGATCAACATGCTCGGCGACGGCCTGCGCGACGCCCTCGATCCCCGGCTGCGAACGTGACGGAGCGGATCACGGTCATCGGAGCCGGAGCCATCGGCGGGGTCGCGGGAGCCTGGCTGTTCGCGGCGGGGCACGAGGTGCTGCTCGTAGACATCGAACGCTCGCACGTGGAGGAGATCAACCGCTCGGGGCTGCGGATCTCGGGGATCCGCGGGGATCGCACCTTCCGGCTCCCCGCCTGCCTGCCCGAGGCGCTCCACGGGCCGCTGGGGTTCGTCATCCTGGCGGTGAAGGCGCAGCACACCGAGGCGGCGCTCGCGCCGGTGGCGGAGCTCCTGACCGGCGACGGCTTCGTCGTCTCGATGCAGAACGGCCTCAACGAGGAGCTCATCAGCCGCCGCGTCGGCGCCCACCGCACCATCGGGTGCTTCGTGCACTTCGGCGCGGACTATCAGGCGCCGGGGCACATCCTCCTGGCGGGCGAGCATCCGATCTACGTGGGGGAGCTTGACGGCGCCGTGACCGGCCGCCTCTCGCGCATCGCCGGCACGCTGGGGGCCGTGATGCCGGTCCAGATCACCGACCACATCTGGGACTGGCTGTGGACGAAGATGTGCTACGGCTCCCTCTACTTCGCCGGGGCCCTCGTCGATCGGCCCCTCCCGGAGGTACTGCAGCGGCCGCAGTACCGGCCCGCCCTCGCCGCGCTCGTGGCCGAGGCGGTGCACGTGGCGCGGGGCCTCGGTCACGGGCGCCTGGAGCAGATCGGCGACTTCCGCCCGGCGGCGTTCGCCGGCGGCCATACCGCGGAGGCCTCGGCCGTGTTCGATGCCCTGGCGGCCCGGCAGGGCGGATCGTTGAAGATCTACACCGGCATCCAGCGGGACATCATGGTGCGCCGGCGCCGCACGGAGGTGGACCATCAGCCCGGCGCAGTGATCGAGCGCGCGGACCAGCTGGGCATCGCGGTCCCTTACCATCGCGCGGTGGTCCGGATGATCAAGGAGATCGAGGCGGGACGCCGCGCGCCGTCCTGGCCGAATCTGGACGAGCTCGCCGCGGTGGTTCCGGCGCGTACGGGAGGGGACGCATGACCTTCAAGGGGCGGGTCGTACTGGTCACCGGCGCCGGAGGGCGCATCGGCGGGGCGATCTGCCGCGCCTTCGGGGCCTCGGGGGCTTCCGTGGCCTGCTGCGACCTCGATCCGGCCCGCGCCTCGCGGGCCGCCGAGACGATCGGCGCGGCGGGCGGCGTCGCCGTGGCGATCCCGGGTGACGTCGCCGACGAGGGGCAGGTCGAGGCGGTCGTGGCGGAGACGTCGCGGCGCCTCGGGCCGGTCGACATCCTGGTCAACTGCGCCGGCATCTTTCCGAACAGCCCGGTCGTGGAGATGGATACGGCCGAGTGGGACCGGGTCTTCGCCGTCAACGTCCGTGGGCCGATGATGCTCTCCCGTGCTGTGGCGCGGCAGATGCTGGCCCGCGCGGCCTCCGGCAGCATCATCAACGTGACGTCGCCGGCCGGCGAGTCCGCCCGGACCGGGGGAGCGCACTACTGCGGCTCGAAGGCGGCGCTGAACATGCTGACGCACACGATGGCCATCGAGCTGGGCCCGCGGAGGATCCGCGTCAACGCCGTTTCCCCGGGGCTCGTCCTGGACGGCGTCGTCTCCACGGAGCATCCGCCGGCCGACGAGTACGCGGGCGCGGTCCTGCGGGGGATCCCGGCGGGCCGGACCGCGTACCCGGAGGAGATCGCGCAGGCGGTCCTTTACCTGGCCGACGACGAGCGGGCATCGTACGTGATCGGCGCCACGCTCCATGTCACGGGAGGGGCGCACGCAGGCCGGCCGCACCTCCCGCCCAGCCGGCGTCCGCAGCGCACCTGACGGTCGGATTACTTGCCGGTGAGGGTGCAGCCGGCGTCGTCGCAGACGTAGGTGCCCGCGGCGAGGATGACGCCGGAGGCGACGAGCGTCCACGAGCCCGATCGGCCGGCGCCGGTGTAGGTGCCTTCGACGGCCATGCCGTTGTAGGTGCCTTTGATCGTGCCGCCCTGGTTCCCGGTCCGCGAGATCTGCAATTGCACGATGACGTCCCGGTCGGCCTGGGCGGCGGCGGTCGAGATCAGCATCAGGGCGAGCAGCAGGGCGGCGATGACGTAGCGCATGGGGACCACCTCGGTGAAGCGTTTTACCCTCCGCCTGAGGCTGCATATCCCCCAGGAATAGCCCTTCACACGCGCGCGTTCCCTCGACCAACAGGAGGTGGCACGTGCGTATCTCGGAGATCCTGTCGGAGTTCGATGTCAATCAGATGGCGGATCCAGGGGCGCGGATCGAGCAGGAGGCGCTCGACGCCTACTCCCGCGCCGTCGTGGACGCCGTCGAGCGCGCCGGCCCGGCCGTGGTCAGCGTGGCCGTGGCCCGCCCCGCGCCGGAGCGGTTCCGCCGGCACGGCCTCGACGAGTTCCGCGGCGCCGGCAGCGGGGTCATCATCACCCCCGACGGCTACGTGCTCACCAACAGCCACGTCGTCTCGGGGTCGGCGCGGATCGACGTCGGCCTGCAGGACGGGCGGACGCTGGAGGCCGCGGTCGTCGGCGACGATCCGCACAGCGACCTCGCCGTCGTGCGCCTGCACGAGTCGGGACTGCCGTCAGCCGAGCTGGGGGACTCCGAGGCGCTGCGCGTCGGCCAGCTCGTCGTGGCCATCGGCAACCCGCTGGGCTTCCAGGCCACGGTGACGACGGGCGTCGTCAGCGCGCTCGGCCGCTCACTGCGCGCCCGCTCGGGGCGGCTGATCGAGAACATCATCCAGACGGACGCCGCGCTCAACCCGGGCAACTCGGGCGGGCCGCTCGTGGACGTGCGCGGCCGCGTGGTGGGGATCAACACCGCTGTGATCATGGGCTCGCAGGGCATCTGCTTCGCGATCCCCGTGAACACCGCGAAGTGGGTGACCGCCGCGCTCATCCGGGACGGCCGGGTCCGCCGCGCGTATCTGGGCATCTCCGGCCAGCAGGTCGCCGTGGACCGGCACCTCGCGCTGGAGAACGGCGTCGCCGTTCCCGCCGGCGTCCGCGTCGTGGAGGTGCAGCCGGGTACCGCTGCGGAGCGGGCGGGCCTGGTCCCGGGGGATGTGCTGATCGGCATCGGCGGGGCGCCGGTGACCTCACCTGACGAGCTGCAGCGCGCGCTCGGCCGGTATCGGGTCGGGGAAACGCTGGCCGTGGACATCATGCGCGGTCCCCGGCGGATCACGGTGCCGGTGGAGCCCACCGAGCTGCCCGAGTAGCCGAGCTGTTCGAGGAGAAGAACAGACGGCCCGGGAGGCATCTCCCGGGCCGTCCGCTATCCGATGTCTGTCAGGCGGGCTGCCGTGTGGTGCGGCTCCGGGGCGCGCCGAACCGGATCAGGCCCGGGCCGGCCTCGCCGCGGACGATCATCGCGGTCCAGATCAGCCAGCCGGCCATCAGGGCGAAGCTGCCCATGAACAGCACGGTGTGGCTGACGAACGCGCTGAGGAACATCGTCGTGCCCGCCACGGCGCTCAGGTAGCCGACGCTCGAGTAGCGCCGCTCGTGCAGCATGACGATCCCGAGGACGATCGCCCCCAGGCCCATCGAGACCTGTCCGAGGGCGAACATCGACGTTTCAACCATCTGCACCGAGCGGAACGCCTGCACCGCCGGCGCCTGGGCCGTCTTGTAGATCGTGGCGGCCGCCGTGAAGCCGACCTGCCGGATGAGGGCGCTCGCGGCGAAGCCGAACGCGCCGCCCATCCCGAACAGGGCGCCGATGCGCGCGCTTGCCTGCGCGTCCTCCTCGAACCGGTCCTCGAGGGTGCGGAACAGGACCGCGCTCATCAGCGCGGCCAGCAGCCCGCCGAGGACGTTGACCGTAAAGAAGAGCATCTCGTGCTTGTTGAGCACCTGCATGTACCGGTGCGGGTTGGCCTGCCCGGCCAGCGTGAGGCCCGCCTGGGGGAAGAACCAGACAAACCCCAGAAACAGCAGGGCCGTCGCGATGCCCGCCAGGATACCGGCTTCGGCACCGAGGCGCCGCAAGTTCTGCATATGATTTCCTCCCGCCGGGCGCGAAGATGCCAGCGATCTCGCAGGGTTCGCCCGGTATCTTCGTCCACTACCCTAAAGTGGAGCGCCCTAGGCCTCTTTCAGGACTAGGCCTCCCCCTCCAGGGGCAGGCTTCCAAATGTCACCGCAGGATCAATCCGAGGAGGGGTCTGTCAAATGGACAACCTGCGCCGCCTGGGCGGAGAAGCGGGGATGGTCGCCGCGCTGGCCACCGCCTGGGTCTTCCTGGGCTTCGTCTTCATCTTTCCGACCGCGGGCCTGGACTTCGCCGACCAGCTCAACCCCCACCGCTACCTGCCCTTCGTGACCAGGCACCCGGCGATGGTCTGGTCCGTCCACATCCTGGGCGGGCTGCTCGCGGCCCTCGGGGCGGCGGTGCTGTTCACCGCCCTCCAGGATCGCTTCGGCTCGGAGCACCCGGGTCAGTCGCGCCTGGCCGTGGGCGCGGGGTTGTTCGGCGCGGGGACCCTGGCCGCGGCCGTCCTGGTCCGGCAGGCCGGCTTCGACGCGCTGGCGGGGCTCTACGCCACCAACGCCGCCGGCGGGGCGTACGCCTTCTACGCGCTGCGCGGCCTGGTGCACTCCCTGGACTCCCTGAGCACGTTGAGCACGGGCCTCGGGGTGCTCGTCTTCGGCCGGCTGATGAACGGCGACAAGCGGTTCGGCACCGTCGGCCAGTTCAGCATCCTGGCGGGCGTGGTCATGGTGTTCGCGGCGTTCGTTTCCCAGGTCTTCCTCTTCATGGTCAGCTCGGTCGCGATGATCGCCTGGCTGGCCTGGACCGCGGTGACGATGCGCATGGAGGCCGGCCCGGCCTTCGCGACCGGGTGGATGTTCCCGAAGAAGCGGCGCGCGAACGGGGCCCGCAGCAAGGCCGCCTAGCCTTCACACGGACGTATCACGGCAGCAGGGGCCGTCTCCCACCCGGGGGATGGCCCCGTTCATTTCGTGAACCTGAACGAGGATAGGGGGCCCGGGAAGAGGGATTGCGGTCCTCCGTCAAGCACTAGATTTGACATGAGCGTGGGACTGCCGCCACGGCCGCACGCGCTGGTCGGCCGCGAGAAGGAGCTCAAAGCGGCGAAGGCGCTCATCGTGCGCGGCGACGTGCATCTGGTGACCGTGACGGGTCCGCCGGGCGTCGGGAAGACGCGCTTCGCCGTGGAGCTCGCCGCGGCGGTGGCGCCGGAGTTCGACGACGGTGTGGTGTTCGTCGACCTGGCCCCGGTGCGCGATCCTGGCCTCGTCCTCGGCGCTGTCGCCCAAGCCCTGGGAGTGGCCGACCATCCGGGCCGATCGACGCTGGAGCGCCTCCACGGCCACCTCCACCACCTTCGGCTTCTGATCCTCCTTGACAACCTGGAGCAGGTCATCGCGGCCGCAGGGGATGTCGCCGGACTGCTGGCGGCCGCGCCCCACCTCACGATGCTGGTCACCAGCCGCCAGCCGCTCCACGTGCGCTGGGAGCATCGGTATGAGCTGCGCCCTCTGGACCTCCCGGCCGCCGGCGTCCCGGTGGATGCGCGTACCCTGGCCCGCTCCCCGGCCACGGCGCTCTTCCTCGAACGGGCGCGGGCGGCGGCGCCGGGATTCTCCGTGGACCCGGCGGCGCCGGTCATTGCCGAGATCTGCCGGAGACTCGACGCCCTGCCGCTGGCCATCGAGCTGGCCGCGGCCTGGGTCGGCATGGTCGGGGTCGAAGCGATCCTGTCCCGGTTGTTGGAAGGTCAGTCCATCCCCTTGAGCGTGTCTCGCGACGCCCCCGAGCGCCAGCGGACCCTCGTGGGCGCCGTCGCCTGGAGCTACGATCTCTTGAACGACGCAGAGCGCCGCGTCTTCCGCGCGCTGGGGGCCTGTGCGGGAGAGACGCCGCTCGAAGCCGTAGACGCCGTGTGCGCCGGACTGGGCGTGGATGTCCTGGCGCCGGTCGCGGGCCTCGTCGACAAGAACCTCCTGGGTCGAGTAGGGGACGGTGCGCCGCAATTCCGGATGCTGGAGACGATCCGGGAGTTCGCGGAGGAGCGTTTGGAGCTCGCCGGCGAGGCGGAGGCGGTGCGCCGGCGCCACGCCGCCTGGTGCCTCGACCTGGCTCAGCGGGCCGAGCGGTTCATCTGGAGCGAACAGCAGGGCGCCTGGCTGGAGCGTCTCGAGCGCGCGCACGAGAATGTCCGCGCCGCCCTGCGCTGGTGTCTCGGTGGTGGGGATGCGGAGATGGGCGCGCTCCTCGCCGCGGCCATGCATCGCTTCTGGTTCGCGCGAGGGTACATGCGGGAAGGCCGCCGGTGGTGCGAGGCGGCCGCCGCCTCGCAGGGCGGGATCTCCCCCACGGCGCATGCCCTGACCCTGAGGAATCTGGCGTTCTTCCTGAGGCACGCGGGTGAGATCGGGCAGGCGGTGCGCCTGGCGGAGCAGGCCGCATCGGTGGCCGGCCCGGTGGGCGAGCCCTCGCTGACGGCGTGGATCCTCCTCGGTCTGGCTCAGGCCGTCGATGCAACGGGGAACTCCAAGCGGTCGGAAGGCCTCTATCAGCAGATGCTCGAGACCGCGCGGAGGGCCGGTGACAGGACGATGACGGCGCGGGCCCTCGCCAGCCTGGGGAGCGTGCTCCGGATCCGGGGCGATCTTCCGGCGGCCCGGACCGCCCTCGAGGAGGCCCTGGCCATCGCCCGCCCGCTGCAGGACAAGTGGCTGACGAGTCTCGTCACCGGCAACCTCGGGCTGATCCTGCCCTCGGATGATCCTGCTCAGGCGACCGCTCTGGTGGAGGAGAGCCTCTCCCTGTGCCACGACATCGGTCATCGCTGGCTGACCGCCCAGCGGCTGGAAGATCTGGCCGGTCTGATCGCCGGCTCGGACCGCGCGGAGGTCGCGGCCCGACTGCTCGGCGCGGCCGAGTCGCTGCGCGAGAAGCTGGGATCCATCCGCGGGCCCGCTCAGGGTGCCGCGGTCGACCGCGCGGCCGCGGCCGGCCGAGAGCGTCTTGGTCCAACCCGGTTCGAGGCCGCCCGGCGGGACGGCGCGGCGATGACGCCGGATCAGGCTGTCGTCCTCGCGCTCGGACGGAGCGCGCCGACCGCGGAGGAACACTCCCCCCGCCCCGGGGGGCTGACCGCCCGTGAACTGGAGATCGCCCGGGCCATCTCACGAGGCCTGACCAACCGGCAGATCGCGGACGATCTGGGCGTTTCCGAACGCACCGTCGATGCCCACGTCCAGAACATCCGGAACAAGCTCGGTATGGAGCGGCGCACCCAGATCGCATCCTGGGCCTCCACGCATCCGCGGACGGACGCCTCCGCCTAGCCCCGTCAGCCACCGGCTGCCTTTTCTTGCGGTACTTAGGTACATTTCCCGATGGCAGGCTGTCCCTGCCGGCGGAGGATAGCGGGAGAGCGCGCGCATGTACGCCGCGCCGGGAGGTGTGCCCATGAAGCAGCGAGGCGTGGCGTTCGCGACGGCACTGACGTGCGGGCTGCTCGTCTTCGCGTCCGGCACCGAGGCCCAGCAGAGCCCCCTGGTCATCAAGCCGCTGGCCGAGAAGAAGGTGCTGACGCTGCCGGACGGACCGCTCTACTGGCGGATCGAGAGCTTCTCCACGCTCGACCGGGCGCAGGCCGTCGCCGGACTGTGGGGACTGGCCGTCCAGGCGGGCGGCCGGGTCTGGCTCTTCAGGCTTGGCCCGCGCAATGGCGCCTCGGGAGGCGGCGCGAAGGTCGCCGAGGTTGGACCGCTGCCCGCGGTGCCGGTTGCCCCCGAGTATCTCCTCCGGATCAACGAAGCGACCGGCGGGGCCGGCAGCATCACCGGCATCCATACGCATCCGGGCTCGGAGGCCTTCTACGTGCTCGCCGGGGAGCAGTGCATCCGCAGCGCCCATGGCGTGATCCGTGTGAGCGTCGGCCGGCCCGAAACCGGCCACGGCGGCGGCACCCCGATGCAGGTCTCGAACTGCGGCTCGACCGACCTGCACGCGCTGGTGATGTTCGTGGTGGACGCGACCAGGCCGTTCTCCTCTCCGGCCGTGTTCCCGTAGCCGGTCGAGCGGCTCAGGATCGCGGCGGAACGGCGATGCCGCGGGTTCGCGCGAACGCGTCCACGTCCGCGCGCGTAGGCATCGACGGCTGAGCGCCCATGCGCGTCACCGAGATTGCGGCCGCGATGGTGGCGAAGCGGACCGCATCCAGGATAGGGATGCCTTCCGCAAGCGCCGCGCCGAGCGCCCCCGCGAAGGCGTCGCCCGCCGCCGTCGTGTCCACCGCCTCGACCGCGAGGCCGGGAACCATCTGAAGGAGCCCCCCGCCGCCTGCTCGGGGGGCGGCCGCGAAGGCGCCGCGCGCGCCGAGCTTGATCACCGCCGCCCCGCAGCCCATCGCCAGCAGCCGCTCCGCCGCCGCCCTCGCGCTTCGCTCATCGTCCACCGCGATCCCGGTCAGCGCCCTGGCCTCGACCTCGTTGGGATTGATGACGTCGACGATGCGCAGCAGGCGGTCGGGCAGGGGGGCCGCCGGGGCGGGAGCGGGATCCAGGACGACGAGAGCGCCCGCCTCATGGGCGATCTCGGCCGCGCGGGTCACGCCCTCGATGGGAACCTCCAGCTGCAGCAGAAGGACGCGGCTGCCGGCAATGGCGTCCCTGGCCGCCTCGACGTGCTGCGGGGTGAGGCGCCAGTTCGCCCCCGGCGCGACGACGATCGTGTTCTGGCCCCGGGGATCCACGGTGATCAGGGCCACGCCCGAGGCGTCCCCCGCGATCACCGCGACGTGCGCGGTGTCGATCCGGTCGCGGGCCAGCCCGTCCCGCAGCTGCCGGCCGAAGGCGTCGTCGCCCGTCGCGCCGACCATGGTCACCCGGCCGCCCAGCCGCGCCGCGGCGACCGCCTGGTTGGCGCCCTTGCCCCCGGGGAAGGTGGCGAAGGCGCCGCCGGTCACCGTCTCCCCGCGTTCGGGGAGGCGGGGGGACTTGATGACGAGGTCCATGTTCAGGCTGCCGACGACGGCGAGGCGGGCCATCCCGGTAGCGGTGTTCGTCGCGGGGATAGAAAACCCCGCGCGGCCCTCAGGAGGAACCGCGCGGGGCTGAGATCCGGAGCCCGGCTGCTACTTCGTGACGAGCTTGAGCGGCACCGGGGTGAACTTCGGCACGCTCTTCTTGCCGATGATCTTGACGGCCGCCTCGACCGCCAGCCGGCCCATCTCCTTGGGCTGCTGGGCGATCGTCGCCGCCATCGTGCCGCCCTTCACCGCGGACAGAGCGTCGGCGATCGCGTCGAAGCCGACCACGAACATCTGCGTGTCGCGCTTCGCGGCGCGGATGGCCTGGATCGCGCCGAGCGCCATCTCGTCGTTCTGGGCGAAGACCGCGTCGACCTTGCTCTGCGCCTGGAGGATGTTCTCCATCACGCTGAGCCCCTTGGCGCGGTCGAAGTCCGCGGTCTGCACCGCGACGAGCTTGAGGCCCGGGTACTTCGTGAGGCCGTCGCGGAAGCCTTTGCCGCGGTCGCGCGCCGCGGAGGTCCCGGCGATGCCCTCGAGCATGACCACGTTCCCCTTGCCGTTCAGGCGCTTGGCGACGTACTCGGCCGCCATCACGCCGCCGGCGACGTTGTCGGAGGCGATGTGGGCGAGCACGGTGCCGCCGTTCGCGCCGCGGTCCACGGTGACGACGGGGATCTTCGCGCCGTTGATCTTCTTGATCGTCGGGACGATGGCGTCGCTGTCGGTCGGGTTGATGGCGATGACGGCGACCTTCTTCTGGATGAGGTCCTCGATCCCGCTGGCCTCGCGCGCCGAGTCGTTCTGCGCGTCGAGGACGAGCAGGTTGACCCCGAGCTTCCTGGCGGCGGCCTGGGCGCCGTCGCGCAGGTCGACGAAGAACGGGTTGTTCAGCGTGGAGATGGACAACCCGACGGTAGGCATCGCCGCCCCATACAGCGGCACGGCGGTGAAGACCAGGACGATCGCGAGCGCAATCAGCGAAGCTCTTCGCATGCGGCTTCCCTCCTCCGGGACGTGAGCCAATCAAGCGTACGTAGAGTTCCGGGTCAGAGGCAATCGGTTGGAGGCCCGATACCGCTAGCGCAGGCGGCGGTCGAGCAGGACGGCCAGGAGGATGACCACTCCTTTGACGACCTGCTGGTAGAAGGCCGAGACGTTCAGGAGGTTGAGGCCGTTGTTCAGGACGCCGATGATGAACGCTCCCAGCAGGGTGCCCAGGATCCCGCCCTCGCCGCCGGCCAGCGTGGTCCCGCCCAGGACCACCGCCGCGATGGCGTCGAGCTCGTAGCCCGACCCCGCCGTCGGCTGCGCCGAGTTGAGCCGCGCCGTGAGGATCACGGCGCTCAGCGCAGAGAGCATTCCACTGATGACGTATGCAGCGGTCTTGTAGAACGTCACGTTGACCCCGGAGAGCCGAGCGGCCTCTTCGTTCCCTCCGATGGCGTAGACATAGCGTCCCAGCACCGTCTGCGTGAGGATCACGTACGAGGCGGCGAAGACGGCGGCCATGATCACCACCGGCACCGGGATCCGGGCGATCTCGCCGGCCCCCAGCCAGACGAAGGCGTCGGGCAGCCCCGTGATCGGCCGGCCGTCGGTGTAGACGAGCGTCATCCCGCGGGCGATCGTCAGCATGCCCAGCGTGGCGATGAACGGCTGCACCCCGCCCTTGGTGATGATGAGCCCGTTGACCAGGCCCAGCAGCGCGCCCACGAGCAGCCCGGCGCCGATCCCCAGCAGCAGCGGATGGCCGGCCGACAGCAGCCCCGCCATGATCGCGCCGGAGAAGGCCAGCAGCGAGCCCACGCTGAGGTCGATCCCGAAGGTGAGGATGACGAAGGTCATCCCCGCGGCGACGATCGCGTTGATCGAGACCTGCCGGGCGATGTTCAGGATGTTGCTGGCCGTGAGGAAGGAGTCGCTGAGAAGGGCCAGCGCGGTCATCAGGGCGATGAAGGCGAAGAGGATGCCGTAGCGCCGGAGGATCTCACGCATGGGCCGCCCGCCCCGCCGCCGCGGCGAGGATCGCTTCCTGCGTTGCCGCCCCGCGCGGGAACTCCGCGGTGACGCGGCCCTCGTGCATCACCAGGATGCGGTCGCTCATCCCCAGGATCTCCGGCAGCTCGGAGGAGATCATCACGATCCCCACGCCCCGCCGGGCGAGATCGACCATGAGGCGGTACATCTCGACCTTGGCCCCGACGTCGATGCCCCGCGTCGGCTCGACGAGCAGCAGGACGCGGGCCCCGGTCTGCAGCCACTTCGCCACGACGACCTTCTGCTGCGTGCCGCCGCTCAGCGTGCGCGCGACCTGCCGCGGTCCGGCGACGGCCATGTCCAGCTCGCGCACCGCCTGCGCGACCCGGGTCGCTTCCTCGCGGTCCCTGACGAAGCCGGCGGTGTTCATCGCGGGGAGCACGGGCAGGGTGATGGTCTCGGCCACGCTCATGCCCAGGACGAGGCCCAGGCGCGTGCGGTCTTCGGTGACGAGCCCGATGCCGCGGGCGCGGGCCTCCGAGGGATTCCGGATCGCGGCCGGCTGCCCGTCGATGAGGATCTCGCCGGCCTCCAGCGGGATGGCGCCGAAGACGGCGTGCGCCACCGCGTTCTTGCCCGAGCCGATCAGGCCGGCGATCCCCAGGATCTCCCCGCGATGCACCGTGAAGCTCACGTCCGTGAACTGTCCGC
>DASUAK010000275.1:0-10580 GCA_035763845.1 bacterium
TTCCTGCTGCTCGCCCACTTCGACACGGTCTTCGACCCGGGCGAGCCCGGCCGGCGCCCGTTCCGCATCGAGGGCGAGCGCGCCTTCGGTCCGGGGGTCGCCGACATGAAGGGCGGCGTCGTCACCGCCTGGGAAGCGCTGCGCGCGCTGGCGGAGATGGGCTGGCGGGAGTTCGGCGAGCTCACGCTCATCCACAACGCCGACGAAGAGATCGGCTCTCCGGGATCGCGGGCGGCGATCGAGGCCGCGGCGCGCTACGCGGACGTGTGCCTCGTGGCCGAGCCGGGACGGCCCGACGGCTCGGTGGTCACGGCGCGGAAGGGCATCGCACGCTACACACTGCGCATCCGCGGCAAAGCGGCGCACGCGGGCGTCAATCCACAGGATGGGGCCAGCGCCCTGGTGGCCCTGGCGCACAAGGTCCTCGCGCTGCACGCCCTGAACGACCGCGCCCGCGGGATCAGCGTGAACGCGGTGGTGCTGCAGGGCGGCACGCGCTCGAACGTCGTGCCGGACGCGGCCGTCGGGGAGATCGATGTCCGCTTCGTGACGTCGGCCGACGGCGAAGAGGTCCTCCCGGCCGTGGAGCGCATCGCCGAAACGGTCCATCTGCCCGGCACAGCCTCCACGCTCGAGGGAGGGCTCAACCGCCCCCCGATGGAGGCCGGCATCGGTGCCCGCCTGTTCGACCTCGCGGTCGAAGCGGCAGCGGCGCTGGGGTTCCCGCTCCGCGGAACGGCCACCGGCGGCGGCTCGGACGGCAACTTCGTCGCCCCGCTCGGCGTCCCGGTGCTCGACGGCCTCGGCCCGGTCGGCGGCGGGTTTCACAGCGCCGCGGAGTACCTCGAGCTGCCTACCATCCCCCGGCGGGCCGCCCTGATGGCGCTGATTCTCCGGGAGGTCAGCCGCCGGGAGGCGTTCCTGCGGTCACGGTCCTGACCCGACCATCGTGGCGGGGAGCACCACGACCTGCGTCACGACTGTGCCGGCGGGGGCGGTAAGCGTGTACAGCACGCTGCGGGCAACCTCTTCGGGCGAGAGCAGCTCCGGCGGTTTCTGCTCGGGAGGCCGGCCTCCGAAGTGGGTGCGGGTGCCGCCGGGGCTGACCACAGAAACGCGGATGCCGTCGCCGATGACCTCCTGGGCGAGCGCCTGAGAGAAGCCCATCAGGCCGAACTTGGTCGTGGCGTACGCCGTGGACCGCGGGGACGCCTGCCACCCGCGGATGGATGAGATGTTCACGATATGCCCGCGCTTCTGCGCGCGCATCACGGGCAGCACGGCCTGGCTGCACAGGAACACGCTCTTCAAGTTGACAGCCATCATCGCATCCCAGTCCGCTTCCTTCAGTTCCTCGACCGGCGCGTAGATCCCGATCCCCGCGTTGTTGATCAGGATGTCGATCGAGCCGAACGCGTCGCGCGCCCGTCCGACGAGCGTGCGGACGTCGTCCGCGCGGCTGACGTCTGCGGGAACAGCCACGATCTCCCCACCCCGCCCGGCCGCGGCCACCTCATGCAGCGCATCCACCGTCCGTGCCGTGGCAATCACCCGGACGCCCGCGGCGCTCAGGGCAAGCGCCGTGGCCCGGCCGATGCCGCGGCTGGCGCCGGTGACGATCGCCACGCGGCCTCGCAGGATCGCGTCATCCATCCCTGGCAGCCTCCCACTGTGATCGGATCAGCGGCAGCAGCAGGTCGACCATCGCTTCGTACGTGCGCTCGCCCTGCTCGGCGCTGGCCCGGCGGGGCGCCCCCCAGCTCCCCTGGGGAACCGCGCCGGCCAGGTCATGCGTCACCGTGATGACGAAGGGGTGGCGTGTTCGCTCCAGGTGGGCGGACGGGATCACGGGCTCGGGCGCGCGCTCCATCCGCACGAGGCGGGGATCGCGCGCCAGGACCATGGACGTCTCCTGCTCGCCGGCGTGAGCTTCCCACGCCTCGGAGACCTTTCCCACCGCCTGCTCGACCCGCTCCCGCAGCGCCGCGCCGGCCTGGAGCCCGAGCAGGTGCACGACCTGAACGTCGTGCTCGCGGCCGCGGCGCTCATGAAAGCGGTGCGCGGCGGCGAGCATCGCCTCCCGGTTTCCGCCGTGCCCGCTCAACAGCAGCAGCCGCCGGAACCCCTGGCCGGCGAACCCTTCCAGGAGCTCGAGGAGCATCCGCTGGAGGGTCTCCAGGGTGAGGGTCATCGATCCGGCCCAGGGCAGGTGCTGGGGCGAGTACGTGACCGCCAGCACGGGGGCCACGAGCGCGGGCAGCCGGGCGCCGAGCCTGAGGGAGACTTCCTCGGCCACGATCGTGTCGGTACTGAAGGGGGCATGAGGTCCGTGCTGCTCGGTGGCCCCCAGCGGGATGATGATCGTCCGGACGCCGCGGGCCATCGCGTCCGCGACCTCGACCCGGGTGAGATCGGGAAGGTACCAGGGGGAAGGCCGCTCCGTCACAGGACGGCCTCGATGGACCGCGCGGCCTCCTCGAGAGCGAACCGCACGCGGTTTGCATGACGGCGCAGCGCCGTCGAGAGCACACGTGCTTCGGCCGCTCCTGCGTCCATTGTCCCCAGGGGCTCCGCCTGGGCAAGGCCCGGCACCGCCGCTAGCGCCATACCCAGATCCTGGCCGAACGGGCCGGTGAGCGTGTAGCCCACGGGCACGAGCAGACGGCCAAGGCGCACCAGCGTGTCGTTCAGCAGGCGGGCTCTCCGAGGGTCGTCGCCCGCCTCATCGGCGAGAAGCCCGGCCAGCCGCACTGCCTGCTGTTCGAGCGCCGTGGCCGCGGCGATCTCAGCGGAGAGATCGAACCTGCCCCTCGCCGCCCGCTGATAGTATGTGAGGCGCTCTCGAATCTCCCCGGCCGTCGCCGCGTAGTCCAGGGGGAGGATCGGCTCGTTCACCAACCGGAAGATGGCTCCCACGTAGACCTGCGTGTCGCGGATCAGCAGGGCTTCTTCGACCTTGTCCAGGGTATCTTCGGGCGTATGCCACCACCAGCCCAATCCGGCGGCGCGGCCCTGCGCATGGTCGAAGAACGAGAGCCCCCGGCGCGTCTCAGGGTCGGCGGCATCCTGCTCGGAGAAGGTGCCGAAGATCGAGGGCAGGCCGACGCCGACGAACGACTGGTCCGCAAAACGCCCGATCCGCTTGCCGCACAGCTCCTGCCCGGCGATCGCCCGGATGAGCTCCGCGGCCAAGCCGCGCAGCTCCGCCATGACCGGCGCCTCCTCCAGGACCGTCGCTCCCCTGCCGCCCGTCGAGTCGGAGTTCACGTGAGCCACGCAGTGATGAAAGAGGTCGAACCAGTGGTGATCCGCATACCAGGAGGACCCGGCGAACCGGCCGTGCGAGTGTCCGGACCAGAAGGCGATCCGGAGCCCGCGGCGCCGGGGGCGGCCGGCGAGCACACGAAGTGCTTCCAGCATCGTCGCATTGGCCGACCCGTTGTCCATCGCGCCGTAGTGCCAGGAGTCGAGGTGGCTCGACAGCAGCACGAAGCGGTCGGGCTCGACCTCGCCGGGCAGGTCCCCGGTGAGCAGCGGGATCTTCCGCCACCCCGTGGTCACCTCGCCCCAGGCGCGGACCCGCACAGAGCCGGCCTTCGCCAGCTCTTTGATCCGGGCCCCCGCGTCCCGGTTGATGGAGAAGCTCGGCGTCTTCGGCAGGAGGTGGATCGTCTCGGGCGTGGGCGCTCCCCACAGCGGCGAGACGCTCGTCTCATGCGTGTACTCCCCGTGGATGAACACCTGCGCGATGGCCCCGCGCTCCTCGCCGCGCCGCACCTTCCCGCCGATCCCCAGGCCCTCGACGAGCGCGATCTTTCCGCGGACATCCGTCCGCGCATACTCCTCGGGCCCCCCCTCCCCGACGTAGACCACCTCCCCGGCGATCCCGTCCGATCCGGTGGGCGCGGCGAAGGCATGGGTGATGCAGGTCAGGGATTCGCGGACAGGCGCCGTGACTTCCATCCGCGCCGCCCCCGGCAGGCTGATGAAGGCGTCGTGCTCGATCAGCCGCGTGCCCAGCCCGAGCCCGCGCAGCAGGCCCTCCACGTAGTCGAAGGCGGCCCGCTCATCCGGCTCCCCTGACAGGCGCACCCACCGCGCAATGCCGCGCGTGTAGTCCATCAACTGATGCCCCGAGACGCCGGCCACGGCCTCGGCTTCCTGCTGCCGCCGGATACGTCGTCGCTCGCCCACCGCCGGTACGCCGCTCATCGGCGGGCCACCGGGGCCTGCGCGCGCGTGAGGAACGCTTCGAACTCGGCGGCCGTCATCGTGAACCCGAGCGCCGCCTCGACCTGCCGCAGCGCCGCGGTGTGATACTCGTCGCCGTTCATCGAGCCGCAGGCGTCGGCGAGCACCACGATACGGAGGTCGCGGCTGAAGGCATCGTACACCGTGGCGAGGACGCAGTTGTTGGTGTTGACGCCCAGGACGAAGATCGTCTGCGTCCCCAGACCGCGCAGGACCAGCTCGAGGTCGGTGGCGTAGAAGGCCGAGTAGCGGCGCTTGACCACGACGGGCTCGTCGCGCTGCGGCGCCAGTTCGGGCAGGATCTCGGCGTAGACCGATCCCTCCACGTTCTTCCCGCTCTGCCTGGGGCGGCCCAGCCCCGGGATGACCTTCCCGGTCTGGTAGACGAAAAACGGGTTCGCGTGATCCACGATCCCCCAGGGGGAGGGGCGCCGTGAGTAGGTCGCGACGTGCACGATGGGCAGGCCGGCCGCGCGGGCGGCCTGGAGCGCGCGCAGAGATGCGGCCACGATGGATGCGGTGCGCGCGGGCTCGATGAGATGGTACCCTACCGCAGGGTCCACGTGCCTGCGCTGCATGTCGATGAGGATCAGGACGCTGTGGGCCCGATCGATCTGTCCTTCCACCTCAGGCGGCAGTGCCATGCGTCATCTCCCTTCGGATGCGCGCCCGTCCCCGTCAACGCCGTGTGGCACGGGGGTCGAGCGCGTCTCGCAGACCGTCACCGAACAGGTTGAAGCCCAGGACCACCAGCATCACGGCCAGCCCCGGGTAGATCGCGACGTGGGGCGCGGTGCGCAGGTAGGTGCGTCCGTCGGAGAGCATCGCTCCCCACTCCGGAGTTGGAGGCTGGGCTCCGAGCCCGAGGAACCCGAGGTAGGCCGCGGAGAGGATCGCGCCGGCCAGGTTCAGCGTGGACTGGATGATGAGCGGACCCGCGGCGTTCGGCAGGATGTGCCGGACCAGGATGCGCCACCCCGGCAGGCCGAGGGCCTCGGCGGCCTCCACGAACGTTTCGCCCCGCAGCCGGATGACCTCCGCCCGCATCAGCCGGGCGTAGGCCGGCATCTGCGAGATCCCGATGGCAATCATCGCGTTGCGGAGCCCCGGCCCCGCCAGTGCGACGATGAGGATGGCAACCAGGATGGCCGGGAACGACAGGAAGACGTCCACCAGGCCCATCAAGACCTGCCCGAGCCACCCGCCCCGGGCTCCGGAGACGGCCCCGAGGGGGATGCCGATGCCCGCGGCCACGCCCACTGCGATGAGCCCGATCAGCATGGACGTCCGCCCGCCGTGGATGATGCGGGAGAGCAGGTCGCGGCCCTGCTGGTCCATCCCCAACCAGTGGCCTCGCGAGGCCGGGGCCAGCCGCAGCGAGAGATCGGCCTCGGTGGGGCTGTGCGGCGCGACCAGCGAGGCGAACAGGGCGAGCAGGCCGAAGACGATGACCACACCCAGGCCCACCTGCGCGGCCCGGTGCCGCCCGAACCGCCGCCAGGCCAGCGAGGCGGAGCTGCGCCGGCGCGCATTCAGCAGATCCGCGCGCAGCCGCCGCTCCCCGGGCGGCGCCGCGACCTCACGCATAGCGGATCCGCGGATCGAGCACGGCGTAGAGGACGTCGACGAGCACGTTGATCATCACGAAGGCCAGGGCGATCCAGAGGACGATGCCCTGCACGACGGGGTAGTCGCGCTTGGCGATGGAGACGATCAGGAAGCTGCCGAGTCCGGGCAGGCTGAAGACGGTCTCCGTGAGGACGGCCCCGCCCAGCATCCGTCCGAACTCCAGACCGACGATCGTGGCGACAGGGATGAGCGCGTTGCGAAGCGCGTGGTGGGCGTTGACGCGCGACTCCCGGACGCCTTTGGCCCGGGCCGTCCGGACGTAGTCCTGGCGAAGGACGTCCAGCATGGCCGAGCGGGTCTGCCGCGCGATCACCCCCGCCGCGAAGAACCCCAGGCTGACGGCCGGCAGCACGTAGCCCTGCCACGCATCGGCGCCGCCGCTGGGCAGCCAGCCGAGGCGGACGGCGAAAACGAGGATGAGCAGCATGCCGGACCAGAAGATCGGCGTTGACACGCCGACGAGCGCGGTGGCCATGCTGCCGTAGTCCCATGCGGTGTAGGGGCGGGTGGCGCCCGCGATCCCGGCCGAGAACCCGATGACCAGGGCGACCGCAATGGCGCACACGGCGAGGATGATCGTGACCCGGAACCGCTGGAGGATTTCGTCGCGCACGGGAAGGTCGCTGACGATCGAGGTGCCCAGGTCCCCGCGCAGGAGGTTCCGGAAGAACACACCGTACTGCACGGGCAGAGAGCGGTCCAGGCCCCACTTGGCGCGCAGGGCCTGGACCGTTTCCGGTGTCGCGAAGTCGCCCGCCAGCAGCACCGCGGGATCGCCGGGGACGACCCGCATGGCCACGAAGATCAGCACCGTCACCGCCAGCAGGGTGGGGACGGCGACCGCGACCCGGCGGGTCAGGTAGCGCCGCACGCGCCTCCTACCGGAACTCCACGTCGTACAGCGGCCACACCGTGCTGATCGACGTCACCTTCGGGCCGAAGCCGGCCACGCTCCTGCGAGTGGCCCAGAAGATGGGCTGCTGGTACATGGGAATGGACGGCAGATCGCTCATCAGGATCTGCTGCAGCTCCCGGATGATCGCCCGCCGCTTGGTCTGATCCGACTCCACCTGCTGCGCCGTGTAGACTCGCTCGAACTCATCGGACACGTAGAAGGGCACGTTGTTGCCCCGCGGCGGCAGCTCGGCGCGGGAGTAGATGCCGATGGCGCTGTCGGCGTCACCGTTCACGGTGCGCCACCAGGTGAAGCTCATCTGGGTAGGGTTGCGCTCCAGCGGCAGCCGCAGCATGGCCGAATACTGGCCCCACTCCATCTGGTTGATCCGCATCGTCACGCCCGCCTTGGCCAGCTGGGCCTGCACGGCCTCGACCACTTCCTTGTCCATCAGGTAGCGGCCGGCGCCGAAGGTGAACGTGAAGGTGAGGTCGGGCACGCCCGCCTCGCGCAGCAGCTGCCGGGCCTTCTCCGGATTGTAGCGATAGACGTCGTAGACGTCGACGTAGCCCGTGGCGTTCGCCGGGACGAGCGAGCGCGCCACCTTGGCCAGCCCCCGGAAGATCTGCTTGGTGATGGCGTCGCGGTCGATCGCATAGGCCATGGCCTGCCGCACGCGCGCATCGTTGAAGGGCGGCCGCTGGGTGTTCATGTTGAAGCGAATGAATCCGGCCGAGGGCGGGTTGATCAGCACCAGGTCCGGGTTGGCGCGGATGCGCTCGGCATCCTGGGGCGTGAAATCGTGGATCACGTCGGCGTCACCCGATTCCAGCGCCGCGACCCGGGCGCTCATATCCGGGATGTACCGGACGATGACCCGGCGGATCTTCGGGCGGCCCGCCCAATACTGCGGAAAGGCCTCCAGCTCCAGGCGGTCGCCCCGGACCAGGCGGACGAACTTGTACGGCCCCGGGCCGATGGGATGCTTGGCGAACTCCTGGTCACTCCCGGCGCCCTCGATGGCGGCCTTGCTGAAGATGCCGATGGACGAATAGGTAAAGGTCCGCAGCAGCGGCGCGAACGGCGCCCGCGTCGTCACCTTGACCCGGTTCCCCGGCAGAGCGGTCACGCTCTCCACCGGCGCCAGCGCCGACCGGCCGATTGCCACCTTGCGAAACCGCTCCAGGCTGAACGCCACGTCCTCGGCGGTCAGCGTCCGCCCGTCGTGCATCCGCACGTTGTCGCGGATCTTCAGCACCAGCGACCGGCCGCCGTCCTCCTCTGCCCAGGACTCGGCCAGCCAGGGCTTGACGCGGCCCCGCTCGTCCAGCACGACCAGCGTGTCCGAGATCTGCGCGACCACCCCGATGGCCGGCAGGCCGATGGCCAGGTGCGTGTCGGCCGACGGGACTTCGATCGGCAGGGCGATGACCAGCGTATCCTTCGCGGCGGCGCTCCAGCCGGACGAGACCGGCCATCCGCCGACCAGGACTGCGGCGATGACCGCCAGCAGAGCCCCGCGCAGTGCGCGCGTGCGATTCATCTTCTCCCACCCCCTCGGTGATCTGTCTTCCGGACGCTCAGACAGCCGCGAAATCCAACGGGTGCCGCTGCAGACACTGCCCGCCCGCCGGGGTAACCACGCACAGGGCCCCGAGGAACACGCCCGCCCGCAGGTCGGGCGTCGTCGGGTTCGGTTCGATCATGATGAGCTGGTGTTCCCGCAGAACGAAGGGCTGGGGACTGTAGGTCTCCGCCGGCTTCCCGAGCGGGAGGATGGGGAACATCGGCGGGTTCGGCCAGCCGTGGATGATCGGGGCTTCGGCGACCAGGCCGGCGTCGGTCAGGACCCGTGCGGCATCGAGCACGTCATCCTGCGTCGCCCCGGGCCGGAGCACCGCCCGCACGCGCTCGAACGTCTCCCGGGCGACCCGGTACAGGTCGCGGTAGACCGGCGGCGGAGCGCCGACGCTGATCGGGATGATCAGCTGTCCGGAGCAGCCGCCGTACCCCACGCTGATCTCGTTGAGGACGACATCGCCGCTCCGGATCACACGCTGGCTCGGCACATGCCGCGGATACGGCATGTCGGGATCCTGCATCGACGTGCTGCCCAACAGCAGGACATCCAGGGCGTCGCCGCCGCACTCGTAGGCGGCGGAAATGATGCGGCCGTACAGGCCGACCTCCGCGGCGCCCGGGCGGACCGCCTTGATCAGCTCGGCCATGGCGTAGTCGGTGTACTCCGCCCCGCGCCGATAGAAGGCCAGCTCCTCGGCGCTCTTGACCTGCTGGAGCTCCTCGACGTCCCCGGTGATGTTCACAAGCTCGGCCTGCGGGAGCTCGTCGCGCCAGATGAGGTAGTGGTCCATCGGCAGCGTGATCCCGCGGCGCGAGTGCACGCCCACCAACCCCAGACGCGCCCGCTGGAGGCCGAGCGACTGGATGTGCCGGGCCACCGTGTGCCCGATGCTCCCGCCCCCCCACTCCGTATCGGGGATCGCGGACATACGCCGGGCGGCATGCAGGTGCGGGTACAGCGAGTTCCAGGCCGCGGGCGGGCCGTTCAGCGGGAAGAACGCGTAGAACTGCATCGACTCCCGCATCCCGGTCAGCCAGCGGGCGTTGGCCTGGTAGAGCTCCTTATAGCCTCCGTACACGATCGCCCCGTCCAGCCGCTTGGCCGCGAGCAGACCGCGCAGCAGGGCATGACGCCGCCGGTATTCATCGGCCGAGAACTTCGGATAGATCGTCTGCGAGGATTCCGTAACCGCCATCGCCGCCTCCGTCAAGACGGGCTGCCGCGCCTCATGCCGTGGGCCGTACCGGCGCGAGCAGCCGTTCCGCGTTGCCGGTCAGGATGGCCCGCCGCGCCCCGGGATCGCGGATCGCCCGCGTCACCGTCGAGACCGCCTGGGGATCGCCCATGTCGAACGGGAAGTCTGTGCCGAGGACGACCTGGGATATCCCGACCCAGGTGACGAGCATCCGCAGGATCTCCGGGCTGTGCACCACGGTGTCATACAGGAATCGGCGCGCGCCGTCGGCCGGGGACTCTCCGCCCGTCCGGCTCTCGGGACGAACGCGGAAGCCCCGGTCGAGACGCCCGAGCAGCCAGGGCAGGGCCCCCCCTCCGTGCGAGAGCAGGATGCGCAGGTCGGGATGGCGCCGGAGCACACCCCCGAAGAGCAGCCGGGACGCGGCCAGCGCGGTCTCCATCGGGTTGCCGACGAGGTTGCGCAGGTGATACGGCTGCATCCGGCCTGCTCCCGCGACGTCATGCGGATGGATCAGGACGAGCGCTTTCAGCTCTGCCGCCGCCCTCCAGAACGGGTCGAGGGCGGGATCGTCCAGATCCGTGCGGCCGGCGACGTTCGAGGCGATCTCGACCCCGTCGCAGCCCAGGACCTCGACCGCGCGCCGCAGCTCCTCCGCCGCGGCCTCGGGGGCCTGCAGCGGCACCGTCGCCAGTGCCCTGATCCGTCCGCCGGAGCGCCGGGCGATCTCCGCGAGGCCGTCGTTCATCGCCCGGCTGTAGCTCAGGCCATCAGCGGGCACCAGGTCGTGCCGCAGGAGAAACGGGGGGAGGCTGACCACCCTGATGGCGATGCCTTCCGACTCGGGTCCCTGGAACAGCGCCTCCGGCGTCAGCAGCGCCGCGGGCACGGGCTGCCAGCGCTCCCCGAGGCGCACCGCGATCCCGCCGTCGTCCACCCGAAGCAGACCCATCCGCTCAAGGACGGTTCGAGGAGCGACATGGGCGTGCAGGTCGACACCCGTCATGCCCGCCGCCTGACCGGCTGGG
>DASUAK010000276.1:0-4025 GCA_035763845.1 bacterium
CTCCCCGGCGAGGTCCACGCCGTCCTCGGCCAGAACGGCGCCGGCAAGACCACATTGATGAAGATCCTCTTCGGCCTCGTGCAGCCCGACGAGGGGCAGCTCGAGGTGCAGGGCCGGCCGGTCCACTTCCGCTCGCCCCACGACGCCCTCGCACACGGCATCGGCATGGTGCACCAGACGCGGCGGCTCGTGGCGGCGCACACCGCGCTCGAGAACATCGTCCTGGGACATCCCCGCGTGCGGGGGGTCCTCAACCTCCGATCGGCGCGGGCCGAGGTGGAGGCGCTGTGCGCACGGTACGGCTTCCCCCTCGACCTCGGGGCGCGGATCTGGCAGCTCTCCGAAGGCGAGCGGCAGTGGGTCGAGATCCTGAAGGCCCTCTATCGCGGGGCGAGGATCCTGATCCTCGACGAGCCCACCTCGGTGCTCACGCCGCCCGAGGTGCAGACGCTGCTGGCGGGGCTGCAGGCCCTGGTGCGTGATGAGGGGGTGACCGTCATCCTGGTCACGCACAAGCTGCCGATCGTCACAGCGGCCAGCGACCGGGTGACGGTGCTGCGCGCGGGCCGCGTCACCGCGCGCCTGCGGACGAGCGCGGCAACCGAGGAGATGCTGGTCCGCGAGATGGTGGGCCGCGACGTGGCGCTGCGCACCGGAGCGCGACCGGCGGAGGCGGGACGCCCGCTGCTGCACGTGGAGGACCTCGTCACCTACAACGACAAGGGGCTCCTCGCGCTGCGCGGCGTCACCTTTTCTCTGCACCAGGGGGAGGTGCTGGGGATCGCCGGCGTCACCGGCAACGGCCAGGAGGAGCTGGCGGAGGTTCTCGCCGGCCTGCGTCCGGCCACCGCCGGCCGCGTCCGCCTGGACGGATTTGACCTCACCCACAGCTCGCCGCTCGAGCGGTGGCGGCTGGGGATCGGCTACGTCCCGGCGGACCGCTCCGAGGTCGCCTCGATCGCGGCCTTCTCACTCGTCGAGAACACCGCACTGAACTACCACTTCGATGCGGCCTACACACGGCGCGGCCTGCTCGACGACGCGGGACTGAACCGGCTCACGGAGCGCATCCTCTCGGCCTTCAACGTGAAAGCGCCCCACGCCTACGCCCGGGCGCACCACCTCTCGGGCGGGAATCTCCAGAAGCTCATCCTCGGCCGCGTGCTGTCGCGCCGGCCCCGCCTGCTCATCGCCCACCTGCCGACGCAGGGCCTGGACGTGGAGGCGGCGGCCTTCGTGCGATCCGCTCTGCTCGAGGCCAGCGCCCAGGGCGCGGCGGTGCTGCTCATCTCGGAAGACCTGGACGAGATCATGGCCCTGAGCGACCGGGTCGCGCCGATCTACGAGGGACGCTTCGGCGGGATCCTCCCGCGCCACGCCGCGGACGTGGAAACGGTTGGCGCGATGATGGCGGGCCTGCTGCGGTGAGGCTGGGCCGCTACGACGTCGCGGTGGAGGAGCGCCCCTCCCTCCCTGCGTTCTACACCGCCTTGACCGCGGTCGGGGCCATCGTGCTGGCCCTGGCGCTCTCGAGCTTCCTGTTCCGCTCCGCCGAAGCGAGCCTCCTGGGCGCATACCGGGTCGTCTTCTCGTACGCCTTCTTCAACCCGCACGGCGTCTTCGCCACCGTACAGCGCTCCATCTTCCTGCTGTTCTGCACCTACGCGTTCCTCGTGCCGCTGCGCGCCGGGCTCTGGAACATCGGGCTGCCCGGTCAGGTCTACGCCGGCGGGCTGGCCGCCTTCGCGGTTCCCGTCGTCCTGGGCGCCGTGGAGAGCGTGCCTCCCGCCTCCGCCGGGATGCTGATCATCGGGATGGCCCTGGGCGCGGCGATCGCGGGCGGACTGATCGGCGCTCTGGCCGGCTTCCTGCGCGCGCGCCTCTCGGTGAACGAGATCCTCGTCACGATGATGCTGAACTCGATCCTCTTCTGGCTCGTCGCCTACATGATCAAGGAGGGCGGCGTCTTCATGAGCCCGACCGGCGAAGGGGAGAGCTTCAAGCTGCCGGGGGCCCTGCAGGGACCGCTGCTCGGCGGGATCCCGTTCACGGCCGGCCTCGCCCTCGCCGCCGCGGTGCTGCTGGACTGGCTGTTCGCGCGGACCGCGCTGGGCTACCGCATCCGGGCGCTCGGCGAGAATCCGCAAGCCGCCCGCTACGGGGGCATCATCCCGGTCACGCTGTCCCTGCTGGTCTTCGCCCTGGGCGGCGCCTTCGCCGGACTCGCCGGCTACCACTACTTCACTGCCGTCCCCGGCGTGTACAAGATCCCGGGCAACTACGGCTACTACGGGGACCTCGCCTTCTACGGCATCATCTCGGCGCTCATCGCGCGGGGCTCGTCGCTCGGCGCGGTGCCGATCGCGGTGCTGTTCGCCGGCCTCTCGCTGGGCGCCCGGTTCGCCCAGGGGGCGCTGCGGCTGCCCTTCGGCGTGGACTACGCGCTGCTGGGCCTCTTGATGATGACCTTCGTCGCCTCGCACGTCGCCGTCCACTTCCGCCTGGTCTGGCGGCGGATCACCCCCAGCCCGCCCCATCCGCGGCCCGCGGACGCCGCGGAAGGCTGACGGCGATGTGGGAGCTGCTGGCCCGCAGTCTGGAAGCCTCCACGATCTTCCTGTTCGCGGCGCTGGGGGAGCTGATCGACCAGCGCGCCGGCGTCCTCAACGTCGGCCTGGAGGGGATCATGCTCTTCGGCGGCACGGCGGGCTTCATCACAGCCCAGCTCACGGGGAGCTTCCCGCTCGGCTTCCTCGCCGGTCTCGCCGTGGGCATCCTCCTCGGCCTGGCCCACGGCTTCTTCTCGATCACGCTGCGCGGGGACCAGGTGGTCAGCGGGATGGGCCTGTGGATCCTCAGCTTCGGGCTCACGACCTATCTCGGCAACCCGTACACCGGTCCGCTCGGAATGCCGCGCATGCCCACCGTGCTGGGCCTCTCCCCGTTCTTCCTCATCGGGGTCGTGCTGGTGGCGCTGACCTGGATCATCCTCTACAAGACGGGCCTCGGGCTGGCGATCCGCTCCGCGGGCGAGAACCCGGCCGCGGCGGAAGTGTCCGGCATTTCGGTCATGACGCTGCGCTACCTGTGCGTCGCCTTCGGGGGCCTCATGGCGGGACTGTCGGGCGCCACGTACACGCTGTCATACAATCCGGTATGGAACTACAACTTCCTGATGGGCTGGGGCTTCGTGTCGCTGGCGCTGGTCTTCTTCTCGATGTGGAATCCGTGGATCTTGCTCGCCGGGGCCACGCTGTTCGGGATGATGTGGCAGCTCTCGCTCAGCCCCGAGCTCGTGCTGCCCGGGGTCTTCTCCCGTTACGTGTGGCGCATGCTGCCCTTCGCCATCACGATCCCCATCCTCTGCGTGATCTCGACGTCCTGGTTCCGCAACCGCTACGGGCTCGCCCGCCCCGAGGCCCTCGGCCGGCCGTACGCGAAAGGCTGACGGGGTTCGTCAGGCCGCGCGGGGACCGTGACGTCCCCGGAGCGGCCAGAGCGCCCCGAAGTAGTCTAGGAGGAAGCGGTCGCCCGCATCCGCCCGGATGACGGCGAGGGCGACCGCGGGCAGGGCGGCGCGATCCGGATACACCAGGTACCGCGGAGACCACTGCGGCCCGAACTTCTCTTTGAACGCGTGGAGGCCTTTGAAATTGTAGAACTGGTTCAGGTGCTCGTACAGGTAGTGCAGCGCACGCTCGACCGCGGGGGCGTCGCGCTGCAGTCCGACGCCGGCGAGCGGACTCAGCCCGAGGTTGAACGTCGCATAGCCTGAATCCGCGGCCCACTGCAGGAGGCGCACGAAGAGGAAGTCCATGGTGCCCGGGACGCCGTCCGGACGCCGCCGCATGAGGTCGATCGTCGCCTCGTTCCGCTGATACTCCGGAATGAGGTTGGCGAACGCTGTGACCAGTCCATCAGGCCCGTGCACCGCCATCACGGCGCTCTGACGGATGTAGACGTCGTCGAACCATCCCAGCGAGAAACCCTTCTCCATCCCGTGCATCATCGCCAACCATTCGTTG
>DASUAK010000277.1:0-4301 GCA_035763845.1 bacterium
ATGGCCGCGCTCGAGCAGCCCCGCCGTGAGATTCGGCAGGCGGGACACGTCCTCGAGGTCCACCACCGTCTGGCTGAAGCCGTCGAAGTCCGAGCCCAGCGCCACGTGGCCGGCGCCCATCACCTGCACCAGGTAGTCCACGTGATCGAGGACGTGCCGCAGCGAGGCGCCCCCCGTGAACGCCGGGTAGAAGTTCACTCCGACGATCCCGCCGCGGACGGCTAGGGCGCGCAGCTGGGCATCGGAGAGGTTGCGCCGGTGCGGGGTGAGACCGGCCGCGTTGGAGTGCGTGGCGACGAGCGGACCCGTGCTGGCCTCCAGCACGCCCCAGAAGCTCGCCTCGGACAGGTGGGAGACGTCGATCACCATGCCCAGCGCCTCCATGCGCGCCAGCACCGTCCGGCCCAGCGGCGTCAGACCGCCCCGCACCTCCCCTGCAGCCCCGCCGGCCAGGTCGTTGCTGTTGTTCCACGTCAGGCTCATCATCCGCACGCCGCGGGCATACAGCCGCTCCAGGTGCTCGAGGCGCCCATCGATCGCCGTGGCGTTCTCCACGGCGAGCACGACGGCGATCCGTCCGGCCTCCATGGCCCGCTCGATCTCCGCCGCGCTGGTGGCCCGCTGGAGCCCGGGGTCGGAATCCGCCAGGCGGTCGAAGGCATCCAGCAGCTGGGTGGCGCGCGGGAAGCCCTCCCCCGCGAAGCGCGGGTGCACGAAGAGGGCGAAGACCTGGACGTCAACGCCCCCCTCCCGCAGGCGCGGCAGGTCGATGTGCCCCGACGGGGTCCGGCCCCTGATGTCGCGGGCGCCGGAGGCAACCTCCAGGATGGTGTCGCAGTGCAGATCGATGACGACGGCGTCGCGGTGGAGAGCGTCGCTCATGCGGGCCGCGATGAGGCGATCAGCCGCGGGGCTCGCCGGGGCAGACGCAGGGGATGGCGCGGCACTTGGGGCAGCCTTCCGCGTAGCGGGCGGCGGCCGCTTCGGCGTCGATCCCGCAGAGCGCGGCCAGGCTGACGGTCCAGGCTAAGACGTCCGAGAACTCCTCCTGCAGCGAGCGCTCGTCGCCGGTGCGCACGGCGCGCGCCAGCTCGCCGACCTCCTCGGCGAGCCACCGGAACGTCCCGTCCCGGCCGCGGGCGCGGTCGCGCCCGCCGTAGGTGGCCACGATGATGCGCTGCAGTTCGGCCAGGTGCATGCCAAGGCTTAGCAGTTCGGTCCGGCGGTGGGGAACCCTGCCCCCGGTCAGCGGGAGACGGCGAGCTCGTCCGCGGCGGCGAGGAGCACGGCCTGCGGCACGTTGCCGACCAGGGCGAAGTTCGTCCCCGCGCGCTGCCACACCAGCACGCGGAAGTAGCCAACGTCCAGATAGCGGGCGGGGCCTTCCCGCGTGGTCACGGTTTCGCCCACGTTCGGGAAGGCCATGCGGGACGTCGGCGTCTGGAACACCGTCACGACGCTCACGCCGTCGGTGTAGGTGGCCGAGGCGCTCGCGAAGGCGCCGTGCTGGGCCACGCGTCCGTCCCGGAAGGTGTAGCGGAGCAGTCGGGCGGGGATCGCGATCTTCGTCCCGGCCCGACGGCGTAGTTCATCGACTGAGGTGACGGCTTCCCCCGAAACATAGAACGAGAGCACTTTCGCGCCGGCGGGCTGCCGGAAGCGGAACAGCGCCGGGGGCAGGTTCAGGCTGTAGCTGATGCGGCTGAAGTAGCTGACGTAGACGATCTCGCCCTGCGGGTCGCGCTCCTCCGTCCGCAGGACCACGCCGGTCGCCTCATCGACCCACAGCCGGCGGTTGCTGCCGGTCTCGCCGGGCGCCAGACCGAGGACCACGGTCTCCCTGCCGATCACCGCCTCCCGTCCCAGCACCTCGACGCGGTAGCGGCGCATGATCTCGCCGGCGCGCTCCGGGCGCGCCGTGCCCTGCACGAACGAGGGCCCCCGCACCACGAGGTGCAGGGAGGGCTCGTACTGCCAGGCGCTCAGCCCGTCGTCCACGATCAGCCGGCCGCTGACGGACTCGGGGGAGAGGAACTCCAGACGCAGACGGCCCAGGCGTTTGTACGCCTCGAGGATGGTCACCGTCTCGGCCCGCGCGCCGCGCACCGTCGAGATCACCTTCGTGCCTTCATAGTCGATGCGGGCCGGCGCGGCGAGCATGGTACGCAGGATGTCCGCGGCGGAGGGCACCGGCCGCGGAGCCGATCGTGCGTCAACGGTACCGACGAGCACAGCGGGGATGAGGGCGCAGACCACGGCCCAGGCGATAACCCCCCGCCTGCGGCCCTGACGGGCCTTCGCGAGCTTGGCGATCATGGGCCCTCGCCGGGCACACGGCGCGCGCCGGCCAGGGCGAGGTTCGCGTCGCCGATCAGGAGGCCGAGATAGGCGCGGTCTACGAAGGGATCGGCGGCGGCCTGCACCGCGTGCTCGCGCACATAGAGGTCGACGCCGATGTCCGCGGCCTGCAGCCGGTCGAGGCGTCCCTTCACCAGCGGCGCGGCCACGAGGATGAGCACGACCATCGCCGCCACGGCGGCCGCGGCCGGACGCCGGAAGGCCGCCCGCAGGGTCTCGAGCACGGCGGCGGCGGGATGGTGGGCCCGCTCGGCCCGCGCGCGCACGCCGGACCACAGCTCCGCCGGCGGCTCCATCTCCGGCAGACGGCCGAGCAGGTCCTTGACCTGGCGCAGTGCGGCCAGCTCGTCGCGGCATGCCTCGCATCCCGCGACGTGAGCGTGCACCGCGCGTATCTCGGACGGGCTCAGCTCTTCGTCCAGATAGGCGGAGAGCTGGCGCACCGCACGGGCATGGTTCATCCTTCCACCCTTCCTCTCTCTCTCCGCGGCATCAGATGAGCCAGCCGGCTCTGCAGCATCCGCCGGGCCCGGTGCAGCCGCGACTTCACAGTGCCGACCGGGATACGCAGCGTTTCGCTGATCTCCTCGTACGACCGGCCTTCGATGTCGCTCAAGACGACCACCATCCGCAGGTCCACGGAGAGCGCGGCCAGCGCCCGCTGGATGTCCGCGTCGAGCTGGGCGTTGAGCACCGTCTCCTCGGGGTCGGCGGACTCGTCCGGCACCTCACGGGTGACCTCATCGCCCTTCGCGGTGACAAGCGGAGCGTCCAGCGACTCGATCCGCGCTTTGGGCCGCCGCCGCAGCATGTCGATGTAGAGATTGGTGACGATGCGGTACAGCCAGCTCTCGAGCTTCGCCTGCGGGTCGATCCGCGAGAATGCGCGATAGACACGGATGAATGCCTCCTGCGTGAGATCCTTGGCGTCGGCCTCATTCCCGGCCATCCGGTAGGCGATCTGGTAGATCCGGCGCCCGTACCGCTCAAGGAGGCCCTCGAACGCCTCGATCTCGTGGGGCTGGTTGGGTCGAACCACGCACGCTCCAGCCAGCACCCGTACGCTTACACCATAGGATACGCGCGCGACGGGTGCGGAAGTTCCGACAAAGTCCCGTTCATCGTATCACAACGTGCGGGCGGAGGCGGTCGAGCAGCCGTGGGCCGATGCCCTCGACCTGCAGCAGATCCTCGAGGCGGTGGAACGGCCCGTGGCGCTCCCGGTGGGCCACGATCCGGCGGGCCAGCACGGGGCCGATGCCGGGCAGGTCATCCAGCGCATCCACGCCGGACGCGTTGAGATCGACCCCGCCGGGATCCGCCGCCGAGGCCGAGCTCGGGCGGGGGGTGCGGCGGGGCACGATGAGGCGTTCCCCGTCGCGCAGGAGCCTGGCCCGATTGAGCAGGCTCAGGTCCGCGTCGGACGCCTCGCCGCCCGCCGCCGCGATCGCGTCGCCCGCACGTGCGCCGGGGGCGAGGCGGTACAGACCGGGCCGCGCGACGGCGCCGTCCACCTGCACGACCAGCTCCGTGGAAACCGGGGCCTCGAAGATCCGGATGGAAGCCGGAGGCCGGCGCGCCGCGAACAGCGCGCCGGCTCCGAGGACGACCGCAGCGGATACAATCAGTACGAGCAGCTGCTCGGGGCGGGACCACCGCACAGACCGTGCCTCCGCCCCCCTGCCTTCTACTATATTACTGCGGCGATCATAGCACTACGATCAAAGACCCAGAGCCATGACCGCCGCACCGTCCGTCATCCCGCGGCCGCAGACCGTGACGGCCGCCGGGACCGGACGACGGTCAGACTGCCCGGCGCACCGTGAGGGCCTTCCAGATCCAGAGGAAGACGACGGCCCCGAGGGTCGCCACCAGGATGGAGTACAGGTTCACGCCGCTCGCCCCGCCCCAGCCGAAGATGGAGAAGAGCCAGCCGCCTACGA
>DASUAK010000278.1:0-26216 GCA_035763845.1 bacterium
TGCCGTCCAGTCGAAGTTCCTGGCGGTCGGTGCCGCCGTGCCGGCGGCGCGCGCGGAGATCGGCATCGTCGCCTCGCAGGCCTGGTCCAACCCCACCTACGGGAGCCGCGCCCTGGCGCACCTCGAAGCGGGGCTCAGCCCGCAGGAGACCGTGGACCGGCTGGTCGAGGACGACGAGGAGCGCAACGTGCGGCAGCTCGGCGTGCTCAACGCCGCCGGCCGGGCGGCCGTCCACCCGCTCGAGCTGGTGGACCTGTCCGAGACGTACGTCGAGCCGTGACGATGCGGCTGGTCGTCGGCATCTCCGGGTCGTCGGCCCCGATCTACGGGGTACGGACGCTGGAGGTGCTGCGGCGGCTCGGGGTGGAGACGCATCTCATCCTGAGCGAGGGCGCCGTTCGGACGATCGCCCTGGAGACCGACTACGCGGTGGAGGAGGTCGTGGCGATGGCCTCGGCGGTCCACGACAGCCGCGACCTGGCCGCCGGACCGAGCAGCGGCTCCTTCCGCACGGACGGGATGATCGTCGCCCCCTGCTCGATGAAGACGCTGGGGGCGATCGCCCACTCCTACAGCGCCGACCTGCTCGTGCGGGCCGCGGACGTCACGCTGAAGGAGCGCCGGAAGCTGGTCCTGGTGCCCCGCGAGACGCCCCTGCACCTCGGGCACCTGCGGAACATGGTCGCCGCCACGGAGATGGGGGCGGTGGTGCTGCCGCCGATGCCGGCCTTCTACCACCGCCCCACGACGATCGACGACCTGGTCAATCAGACCGTGGGCAAGATATTGGACCAGTTCGGCCTCGAGCACGGCCTCTTCCGCCGCTGGTCCACCCCCGAAGCGTAGCCCCGCTCAGCGCAGCCGCGCCAGCACGTCGCTGGGGATGTAGCTCTCCAGCGGCGTGCGCTGCACGACCTCCACCGGCACGCGGAGGCGCTTCGGGTGCGCGCGGTCCTTCGGCTCCGTGGCGTCGAAGATCAGCAGGGTGTGCGTGCGCGGGTGGTCCATCGAGGGGTCGAGCATCGAGCCCAGCACGCCCCGCACGATGTCGAGGTCGCGGTGGCCCTGGAAGCGCACGGCCAGCGCCCACTGCACCTCCGCCTCGTTGAACGGGTCCACGTCGGAATCCACCACGACGATCATCTTCAGGAACCCCATGGAGGCCGCGGCCATCGCCGCCAGGCGCGGCTCGCCGTCGGCGATCTTCTCGATCGAGACGTAGCAGTGCATCCCCGCGCTGCTCGAGGTGATGTGCACGCCCCGCACCCGCGGCACGGCCTGCTTGACGCGGCGGTAGGCCTCCGCCTCCCAGCCGATCGGCGGGGTGTGGTCGCGGTGGCCGGCGTAGACGTTGACCAGCATCGGCTCGGCGCGCTGCGTGACCGCGGTGACGCGGAAGACCTCGCCCTGCCGCTGCCCGCTGTAGTAGCCGGTCCACTCCCCGAAGGGCCCCTCGGGCTTCAGCGCGTTGGGCAGGATCTCCCCCTCGATGCAGATCTCCGCGTCCGCGGGGACGAGCAGATCCTCGCCCCAACTCACCGAGGGCGTCAGGCGCAGCGGCTCCTGCAGCAGCGCCCCGGCCACCTCGTACTCGTCGGCCTCGTAGGGCACGCGCATCGCGCAGGCCAGGAAGAACAGCGGGTGATGGCCCTGCACCGCGACGCTGCGCGTGGGCTTGCCCCGGCGCTCGTTCTCCTTGAAGATGCGCCAGGTGTGGAACGGGGCCATGCACATCCCCGTCTCGCGCGGCCCTCGCACCATGAGGCGCTGGTGGGAGGCGTTGTACAGGGGCTGGTCCGGATCGCGGTTCACGAAGCCCATCGTGAAGTAGTGCCCGCCGTCCATCTCGTGCTGGCGGATCACCGGCAGGTCGAAGAGGTCGGCGGCCTCCCCCTCGCGCACGTCGGCCATCACCGGAGCGTTGCGGCGCGCCACCACCTCGGGCTTGAGCCCGCGCTGGCTGCGCCGGTCCACTTCCATGGCCAGCTCGTTGCGGTAGTGATCGGGCTCCAGCCCCATGGCCATGGCCAGGCGCCGGCGGCCCGCCATCAGGTTGCTGACCACCGTGTGCCCGGGGCGCCCGTGCAGGTCGCGGACGTTCGTGAAGAGGCAGACGGGAAACTTCTGCCGCTCGTCCAGCTGCTGGAGGACTGAGGTGACCTCGAACCCCGGGTCGATCTCCCTGTCGATCTCCACGATCTCGTCAGGCAGCCGGGCCCGGACCTCGTCCAGGTGCGAGCGCAGATCCTTCGCCATCACCGACTCCTCCTCGCGGCCGGAGTTCCCCCGGCCGCCAGCTCCCGGTACACCGCACGCTCCATCCGCCGCATCGCCGCGGCGCCGCGCCCCACCCAGCGATAGGCCAGCGGCGCCACGACCACTCCCGGAAACGTCTGGTCCTTCACCTCGCCCACGGCCAGCTCCCACAGCGCCATCGCGAACGGCGCGGCCCGGATCCGCTCCCGGACCGGGCGCGCGCGTCCCTTCACCAGCAGCAGGAGGTTGTCCGGCCCGGCGATCTGCAGCGCGGCCCGATGGGTCCGGCGCAGGTTGGCCAGGGTGTGCGTCGCCGCGTCCACCCCGAACCGGATCAGCTCCGGCCCGGGGGCCGCCGCCCAGGTCATCACGGCATGTCCCCAGCCGTCCGTCCCCACCGTGACCAGCACCGCGGGCAGCCCCCGCCGCAGTTCGCGAAGAGCCCGGGGCGGGAGCGCCCCGGCGGCCGTCCGCGTCACCGCACCGTCAGCTCGACGGGCGAGCCGGGGTTGAGGGACTCGTAACCCTTGGGCGTGACCACCACGACGTCCTCGATGCGGAACGCGCCCACCGAGAAGTCGTAGATCCCGGGCTCGATGGTGAAGACCATCCCGGGCTCCAGCACCGTCTTGTCGCCCAGGGCCACCGACGGCAGCTCGTGCACGTCGATGCCGATGGCGTGGCCGGTGCGGTGCCACATGTAGTCCTTGAAGCCCAGCTCGATGGTCGTGGCCTCGGCGACCTTGTCGATCTCCTCGATCGTGATCCCGGGCCGCACGGCGTCCCGCGTCCGCCGGAAGATCTCCAGCTCGGCGGCGTAGAACTCGCGCTGGCGCTTCGTCGGCTGCCCGATGAAGAATCCGCGCGTGAGGTCGCCCCAGTAGCCGCGGTACGCCGCGCCGATGTCGAAGATCACCATGTCGCCTTTCTCGGCCCGCCGCTCGCTGGCCGGCGGGTTCATCATGTCGTAGCGCGAGGTGCCGGACTGCACGACGAGGAAGGCCGGCCAGTCCGCCCCCGCCTTGATCATCCCCACGCCGATCGCGTCGCTCAGCTCCTTCTCGGAGACCCCCTCGCGCGCGATCTCGAGCGCGGCGAGGTAGCCCGCGTCGGTGGCATGGCCGGCCACGCGCAGGTACTCGATCTCGCGCGGCGACTTCTTGATGCGGGACTTCCACATCACCTCGGCGACGTTGCCGATGGAGCAGCCGGCGGCCTCGAAGGCGCCCCGGAACGCCTCGTATTGATCGAAGGTCATCCCCAGGCGCTGGCCCAGGGAGAGCTCGAAGCCGACGCGCTTGCCGCCCAGGCGCCGCTCGGCGATGACGTCCTTGATGATGGTGAGCGCGTCCGGCCTGTCGGTGTATGGGCCGCGCGCCCCCCAGCCCCGCACGTCGTCGATCCATCCCATCTGGCGGCCGACGCCCACCTCGAGGTTGGGAAGGATCAGGACCGGGTCGCCCTCGGCGAAGGCCATCGCCAGGAAGGGCCGGAACTTGCTGATCAGCAGCAGCGTCCGGTAGCCGGTGATGTAGATGAGGTTGCCGCCGTCGCTGAGCAGCGCCGCGTCCAGCTTCGCCTCGCGCATCAGGCCCTGCAGCCGGCGGTAGCGGCCTTGAAACTCCTCCTTCGTGAAATCCATGTACTGGTGCATCCTCCACCTCCCCTGATCTGTGCCGTGCCGCGCCGCCGCGATTACGAGCCCGCGGGACCCAGCACCAGCAGCCGCTCTTCCGTCATGTCCTCGACCGAATAGCGCGGGCCTTCGCGGCCCCAGCCGCTGGCCTTCACGCCGCCATAGGGCATGTGGTACACCCGCCAGCGGGAGGGGCCGTTGATCACCACGGTGCCGGTGCGGATCGTGCGCAGCGCCCGCAGGGCCGCGTCCAGCGAGCCGGTGAACAGGCCCGCCTGCAGGCCGAACGGCGTATCGTTCACCGCCGCCAGCGCCTCGTCCAGCCCGTCGAACGGCAGGATGGTCACGACCGGCCCGAAGACCTCCTCGCACACCACCCGCATCTCCGGCCGGGCGTCGGTGAGCACCGTGGGCGGCAGCAGCGCCCCGCGCCGGGCCCCGCCGCGCAGCACGCGCGCGCCCGCCGCGGCCGCCTCGCGCACCCAGGACTCCACGCGCTTCGCGGCATCCTCCGAGACCATCGGACCCAGGTCCGTCGCGGGATCCATCGGGTCCCCCATCCGCATCGCGTCCACCAGCGGGAGGAAGTGGCCGAGGAAGGCCTCGACCGCCGGCCGCTGGACGTAGAGCCGCTGGGTCGAGACGCAGCTCTGCCCCGCCAGGCCGAAGGAGGCGGGGATGCACATCTTTGCCGCGGCGGCGAGGTTCGCGTCGGCCATCACCACGGTGGCCCCGGTGCCGCCCAGCTCGAGGAGGACGCGGCGGAGCCCGGCGATGGCGACGATGCGGCTGCCGACCCGGTTGCTGCCGGTGAAGTTGATGAGGTCCACCCCGGGATGAGTGACGAGCGCCTCGCCGACCTCGGCGTCCCCATAGATCACGTTGAGCGCGCCGGGGGGCAGCCCGGCCTCGAGGAAGATGGTGGCCAGCCGGGCCGCGACGGCGCTGCCCCGCAGGTCGGGCTTGTGCACGACGCAGTTCCCCCCGGCGATCGCCGGGCCGATCTTGTTGCACGCCACGCTGAGGGGCGCGTTGAAGGGCGTGATGGCGGCGACGACCCCGACGGGGAAGCGCATCGTGAAGGCCACCCGGCCTTCGCCGGCGGGATTGCTGTCCATCGGGACGATCTCGCCGCCGACCCGGCGGGCCTCCTCAGCCGAGAGGCGCAGGATCTCCGCGGAGACGTCCACCTCGCCGGCGGCCTCCTTCCAGACCTTGCCGCCCGCGGAGACCATCAGATGCGCGAACTCGTCGCGCTGGGCGGCCACGAGGCGCGCCGCCTCGGTCAGGATGGCCGAGCGGCGGTGCGCCGGGGCGGAACCGTAGGCGGCCCAGGCCTGCCGGGCGGAGCGGACGGCGTCGTCCACCTGCTCCGCGCTGGCCAGCCAGACTCGAAGAGCCTCCTCGCCGCGCACGGGCTCGACGACGGGCTCCTGGGCGGTGCCGCGGCGCCAGTCGCCGCCGATCAGCATCAGGGCTTCCGCTGCCATCCCGCCCTCCTCTCCCGGCCGGTGGACCGGACGGCCTGCCGCCAGTAGCGCTCCACGTCCCGCATCAGCTTGCGCAGGTGGTCGTCCACGGCGCGCTGCGCGCGGTCGAGATCGCGCCCGCGCATCGCCTCGAGGATCTCGACGTGGTCCACGGCCAGGCGACCGCCCATGCGGGTGCGGATGTAGGTGATGATGTAGGTGTACTGGCCCTGCCGGCGCAGCACGCTCAGCAGCGAGCGCAGGACCTTGTTGCCCCCGATGTCGGCCAGCGCGTCGTGGAACTCCACGTCCTCCGCCACGCCGAGCTCGCCGCGGGCCACCTGCTGCTCTTGCTTGCGCAGGATCTGCTCGAGCCTCGCCAGGTCACGCTCGCGGGCCCGCTGCACCGCCAGGCGGATGATCTCCCGCTCGAGGATCCGCCGCGCCTCGAGGAGGTCGAGGATCTCGTCCTTCCCCCCGGACTCGACGAGGTGGTGCAGGGCCTCGCTCGAGGTCTGCAGCATGACCCGCCGGCCGAGCTCGGCGAGATGCGCGCGGCCGGGGCCGGTGAGGGCCCGTCCCTGCACACCGACCTTGGTCAGGTGGCCGTCGACCTCGAGCTCGCGCAGCCTGCGTCCCACGGTGGGGGCGCTCAGCCGGAAGCCGCGGCGCCGCAGCTCGATCTGCAGCGTGCCGGAGCCCACCGGCGCCTTGCGCTCGCCCAGGATCTTCAGGATGTTGTAGTCCAGGTCGTCCGTGTAGCGACGGGGCCGGCCTCTCAGCAGCTCAACCATCCGCCATCACCTCGTTGACGCAGGATGACTCCGTCCGTCCGCGGAATTCCGTTCCTCCGACCGCTCGATGACGATCTCCCGATCCGCCTCCGCCTTCCTCGACGCGCCCAGGCTGGCCCGCGTCTCCACCGTCAATCCCGACGGCAGCCCGCACGTCGTGCCGATGTGGTACGCGCGGCGCGGCGGGCGCTTCGAGTTCACGTCCCGCCGGTCCCGCCAGACCGTGCGCAACATCCTCCGGGACGGCCGCATCGCCTTCGTCGTCGACGAGGACGACCCGCGCCGCTACGCCGCCGTGGTGGTCGAGGGCCGCGCGGAGCTGCTGGCGCGCGGCGCCGCCGGGGCCGTCCGCCGGATCGCCCGGCGCTACCTGCCCGGCGCGCATGGAGACCGCTACGCCGCCTTCATGCTCGCCCAGGCGGACCGCATCGCCTTCCAGGTCGTCCCGCACCGTGTCGCCGACTGGGGCATCGACGCCCCGGACTCGGTCGCCCGCCTCCTCAAAACTTGATCGCTTCCCCGGTCTGCCCCGCCGTCTCGAACCGCTCGTAGCGGAAGGGTCCCAGGTCGATCGTCCGGGCGCGCCCGTCGCGGATGACCTCGCTCACGATCAGCCCCACCGCCGGCGCGTGCATGAAGCCGTGCCCGCCCAGCCCCGCGGCCAGCTGGAAGCCGGCCACACCCGGCACCGGGCCGAGGATGGCGTGGTCGTCGGGGGTGAGCGAGCGGATGCCCACGTAGGCCCGCACGATCTGCGCCTGCTCCAGGACCGGGACCCGCCGCGTCGCGGCCCCCATCAGCACCTGGGCCTGCTCCCAGTCCACGACCTCGTCGGTGCCGGGGTGCGACTCGCGGTCGGTGCCGCCCATGAGGAGGTAGCCGTCGGCGGCCCGGTGCAGGTACCACCCCGTCTCCAGGTCGACGATGAAGGGGATGCCTTTCGGCAGCGCCTCGTGCGGCGCGCCGACGACGATCTGCCGGCGGAACGGCCGGGAGGGCAGGCTCACGCCGACCATCGCCGCGACGGCGTCGGCGTACGCGCCCGCGGCGTTCACCACGACCGGCGCCTCGTAGGTGCCCTCGTTCGTCTCCACCCGCAGCGGGGTGCCGCGCTCGATGGCCCGCACGCGCTCCCTGAGGCGCAGCACGACCCCCTGCTCCAGGCTCTTGTGGTAGTAGGCCATGCAGGCGGCGTACGGGCTGCCCGAGCCGTCCTGCCCGCAGAACGTCCCGCCGGCCAGGTCGTCGGCGCGGACCGCCGGGAACAGGGCCTGCGCTTGGGCGGCCGTGACGACGCGGCTGTCCACGCCGAGCCGCCGCTGCAGGGCGACGGTGGCCTCGAGCTGCGCGAGCCGCTCCCGCTTCGCGGTGACGAAGAGGTAGCCGCTGGGCTCGAACTCGATGCCCGCGCCCATCTCCTCGGGGAAGCGGCGGTAGGCCGCGAAGCTGTGCACCGAGAGCAGGATGTTCCCCTCGGTGGAGAACTGATGGCGCATCCCCCCGGTCGCCTTGGCCGTGGCCCCCATCCCCACCGTCGCCTCGCGCTCGATGACCACGACGTGCGGCCCGGGCCGCCGGGTGAGATGGTAGGCGACGCTAAGGCCGATGATGCCGCCGCCGATGATGACGACGTCGGCCTTCACGCCGTCACCCGCCCCAGGCGCGGCAGCACCTGATCGAGGACCAGATGCTGCACGTCCGCGGGCTGCTGGCCCTGCGAGGCCCACAGGCGGAAGGCGACGTGGCGGATGCCCGCGCGGTGCAGCCGGCCGACCGCCGCGGCGACCTCCTCCGGGGTCCCCGCAGCCGTGAAGGCGTCGACGAGCGGGTCGGGCACGAGGGCGAGCGCCTCGGGAGGCGCGTTCCAGTGGTAGCCGTACGGCGCCTCCTCGATCAGCCGGGCGAGCGCCGGCGGGACCGTCACGTCGAGGGCGGGGATGATGTCGCGGCTGGACTGCAGCACCGAGATGATGATCCGCCGCGCCGAGCGGCGCGCGAGGCGGCCGTCCTCGTGCACGTAGGTGTGCAGCCAGATCATGCGGTCGATGGCGCCCGGATCGCGGCCGGCGCGCGCGGCCCCCGCGGCCAGGCGCGCTTCCGCGTAGGCCAGCCCGCCGGGGGAGGCCAGCGAGCCGAGGATCACGCCGTCCCCGATCTCTCCCGCCAGCTCCAGCACCTTCGGCCCGCGGCCCGCGATGAACACCGGCACACTCTGCGCCTGGAAGTCGAGCTTGCCGCGGAAGGTGAAAACCTCTCCCGCGGCCTCCGCCGTGCCCTCCCGCAGGAGGGCGCGGATCAGCTCCACCGCCTCGCGGATGGCGCGCACGGTGCGCCTGGGGGTGATGCCGAGGGCGGAGAAGCCGCTGATGCCGGTGCCCATCCCGAGCACCGCGCGGCCGCCGCTGATCTCGTTGATCGTCCCGATCGCCATCGCCGTGAGGGCGGGATGGCGGGAGAAGGGATCGGTCACGCAGGGGCCGAGGCGGACGCGGCCGGTCGCCGCGGCCAGCGCCGCCAGCACGGCGTAGGTGTCGCGGAAGAAGCGCTCGTCGGGCACCCAGACCCCGTCGCAGCCGCCCTCCTCCGCCTCGCGCGCCGCGCGGACCAGCTCCGGGATGGCGCGGTCGGCCAGCAGCCCCACACCCACGCCCTGGGGGATCACGTGATGATCAGCTCCCGCGGGGCGCTGCTGAGCAGCTCGTACCCCCGCTCCGTGACGACGGCGTTGTCCTCGATGCGGAACGCGCCGATGCTGAAGTCGTAAATCCCCGGCTCGATCGCCAGCACCATGCCGGGCACCAGGACGGTGCGCTCGCCGGGGCCGATGGAGGGGTTCTCGTGCACCTCCGTGCCGACGCTGTGGCCGGTGCGGTGCAGCATGTACTCGCGGTATCCACGGCGGACGATCGCCTGCTCGGCGACCTGGTCCACGTCGTGGCAGGTCGCCCCCGGCCGCACCGCCTCGCAGGTCTCGTAGAAGATCTCGAGCGCGGCCTGGTAGAAGTCCCGCTGCCGGGGCGAGGCCTCCCCGACGAAGAAGCCGCGGGTCAGGTCCGCGTGGTAGCCCCGGTAGATCGCGCCGACGTCGAAGTTCACCATCTCCCCGCGCCGCAGGCGCCTGTCGGAGGCGGGCGGGTTCAGCATGTCGTAGCGCTCCGGGCCGGAGGCGACGGTCAGGGACCGGATGGTGTCCGCGCCCTCGCGCATCATCGCTTCGCCCATCGCCACCTGCAGCTGGAACTCGCTCGCGCCCTCGCGCGCGATGGCCACCGCCGCGGCGATGCCGGCGTCGGTGATCCGGCAGGCCCGCCGCATGTAGTCGACCTCCGCGGGGGACTTCACCATGCGGAGCTGCCAGAGCAGCGCCCCGCTGTCGGCCCACGTCACCTTCGGCAGCAGGCCGCGCAGCTCGTCGAACTGGTCGAGGGTCATCCCCACGCGGTGGCCCAGCGACCGTTCGATCCCGACGCGGCCGCCGGCCATGCCCTTCTCGGTGATGACCTGCGCGGCAAGGGCGAGGGGATCCTTGGCCTCGGCCCGCGCGCCGCCCCACACCCGGACGTCGTCGAACCAGCACGTGCCGCGGCCCAGACCTTCTTCCAGGTTGGGAAGCAGCAGCGCGGGCTCGCCCTCCAGCGGGATCACCGCGGTGAAGGGGCGGAAGGTGCTGCTGAAGAGATTGGTGCGGTACCCCGTCAGGTAGGTGAGGTTCTTGTTGCTGGTGAGGAAGAGGCCGGCCAGGCCGGCCCGCTCCATGCCCTCGCGGGCAGCTCGCAGCCTGGCCGCATGCTCCTCACGCGTGAACGGCCTCATCCCGTCGACCGGCGTCATCGTCAGCGGCTCTCCACCCAGGTGTCGGTCAGGTCGACCAGCTCGAGGGGGTGGGCGCCGAAGTTGTGCACGCGGCGCCGCACGGCGTAGATGTTGTTCTTGTGGTAGATCTCCTTGCCGACCACGTCGCGCACGAAGAGCATCTCCGTCATGCGCTGGTACATCTGCGCGCGCCGGGCGGGGTTGAACTCCGCCTCGGCCTCGTCCAGCATGCGGTCCAGGTCGGCGTTCCGGTAGTTGGAGTAGTTGAACGCGCTGCGCGACCAGAAGTTCTGGCGCATCGCCGTGGCCGGGTCGCCGGTGGTAAAGCCCCAGCCGATGATGAAGGCCTGGGCCTCGTGCCGGCCGAGGGCGTCGAGGTAGGCGCCCCATTCCATCACCCGCAGCCGCGCCCGGATCCCGACCTGCCCGAGCTGCTGCTGGATCGCTTCCGCGATCGCCTTGTCGCGGAGGTAGCGTCCTTCCGGCGTCCAGAGGTCCAGGTCGAAGCCGCCGGCCTTCCCCGCCTCGGAGAGGGCGGCGCGGGCCTTGTTGACGTCGTACTCCAGACCGACGCACGGATTGGTCCGCATCAGCTCGGGCGGGATGACCCCGCAGTCCGCCTCGCGGGCCAGCCCCTCCGCGACGAACTTGACCAGCGAGGCGCGGTCGATGGCCAGCGCGATGGCACGCCGCACCCGCACGTCCTGCAGCACCGGGTGGGACACCGTGAACCCGATGCGGAAGTCGCGCGTGGCCGGGCTCATCAGGATCTCCACCGACCGGTCCGCCTTGAGCTGGTTGAGCAGGTGCGGGGGCGGATCGGACAGCACGTCCACCTCCCCGCCGCGGAAGGACAGGTAGCGGGTGCTCTCGTCGCCGATCGGCCGGAAGACGACCTCCGAGATGTACGGTGCCCGGCCCCAGTAGGTGGGGTTGGGGACCAGCACGGTGCGCTGGTTGGGGATCCACTCCTTCAGGAGGTAGGGCCCGCTGCCGACCGGGTTGCGGTCGATCTGCTCCTTGTAGCGCTCGAGGGCGGCGGGGCTGATGATGCCCGCGACGGGGCTGGTCAGGTGGTTCAGCAGCGGCGCGAACTGCCGGCTGGTGTTGATGACCACCGTGTGGTCGTCGACGACGTCCACCTGGGAGATCGCCCCGACGAACCCCGCCGCGCGGGGGGCCTTCGCCGCGCGCTCCAGGCTGATCTTCACGGCCCGGGCGTCCACCGGCGTGCCGTCGCTGAACTTGGCGTCTCTGCGCAGGTCGAACCGCCAGGCCGTCGGCCCGAGGTTCAGCCAGCGCACGGCCAGATTCGGCCTGAGGCGCATCTGCATGTCCAGCGTGACCAGCGTGTCGTAGATCAACCGGTCGACGATGATGTCGGTCGTCGCCCGGTAATTGTGCGGATCGAAGGTGAGGACATCCGTCCCCACCGCGATGACGATGCGCCCGCCGCGCTGCGGCTGCTGCCCCGGCGCCGCGAACAGCGTGCCGGCCAGCAGCAGGACCAGCACGACCAGCACGAGCGTCCCCCGCAAGGCTCCCCTCATCCCTAACCCCTCCCCGTTGTTTCCGCCGCTCGGCGCGGCACGATCAGTTCAGCTGCGAACACGTCGACGAAGTCCTCGATCGTCTGGCCGGGCAGCAGCCACGGCAGCACGGCGACGTGGGTGACGCCGCCCCGGGCCAGCTGCCCCACGCGCTCCCGGCAGAACATCCCGTGGCCGGCCATGGTGAAGTGCGCCAGGACGTCGTCCGGCACCAGGGCCGCGGCCTCGATCATCTCCCTGGACTGCACCCCGTAGGTGATGCGGCCGAGCCGGTCGCGCAGCGGACCGGGCAGGTCCACCCCCAGCTCGTCGAGCACCGGCAGCGAGGAGATGAGGACGCCGACCACGATGCGGCGCACCGCGTCGCGGGCCGCCGCCCCGTCCGCGCCGATCGCCGTGTGCAGCCAGAGCGTGATGTCCTGCGGCCGGGAGCGCGGCTTCCCGCGGGCCCGCCCCTTGGCGATGTGCGCCATGGCGTACCCCAGCGTCGGGGGCGAGGCCAGCGCCCCGATGATCACCCCATCGCCGATCTCGCCGGCCAGCTCCAGGATCTTCGGGCCCCGGCCGGCGATGTAGATCGGGATGTCGGGCCGCGCGGTGAAGTTCAGGCGGCCCTTCGTGAAGGAGATGACCTCGCCCTCGACCGTGACCTCCTCGCCGGCCCAGAGCCGGCGCATCAGCCCCACCGCTTCCCGCAGCGCCACCGCGGGCTTCGTGCGGGGCAGGCGCAGGGCGTCCATGCCGCTCGCGCCCGCGCCGATGCCGAGCACGGCCCGACCGCCGGACGCCTCGTCCACGGTGCCCATGGCCATGGCCGTCAGCGCCGGATGGCGTGTGTACGGATCGGTCACGCAGGGCCCCATCCGCACGCGCTCGGTGTTGACCGCGCACAGCGTCAGGTACGCGTAGCACTCCCGGTAGAAGCGCTCGTCGGGCACCCAGATGCAGTCGAACCCTCGGGCCTCGGCCTGCCGGACGAGCCGGACGAACTGCTCCGGCGGATACTGGGGGAGCAGGCCGAGGCCGAAGGTGATCGGTGCGGTCACGACCTCATCTCCTCCGCAGGCGCGGGTCCAGGGCGTCGCGCAGGCCGTCGCCCATGAGGTTGAACCCCAGCACCAGCAGCATCAGGAACACGCCCGGGAACACGATGATGTGCGAGGCCTCGAAGAGATACGAGCGGCCCTCGCTGACCATGAGCCCCCACTCCGGGGTCGGCGGCTGGGCGCCGAGCCCGAGGAAGCCGAGCCCGGCGATGGAGAGCACGTCCGCTCCCAACCCCACCGTGGCCAGCACGAGGATCGGCGCCATCGCGTTGGGGAGGATGTGCCTGGCCAGGATGCCGGCGTCGGTGGCCCCGATCACCCGGGCCGCGTCGACGTAGTCGCTGTGGCGCAGCGACAGCACCGCCGCGCGGGTGACGCGGGCGTAGTGCGGAATCTTCGTGATGCCCACCGCCACGGTCGCGCTGGCCAGCCCCGGCCCGAGGATGGCCACGATGAGGATGGCCAGCAGCAGGTACGGGAAGGCCAGCATCACCTCGACGACCCGCGTGCTCACCTCGTCCACGAGGCCCCCCCAGAACCCGGCGACGAGGCCGATCGCCACGCCGGCGAACAGGGCGATCAGGGTGGCGACGACGGCGGCGCCCACCGTGAAGCGGGCGCCGTGGGCGACCCGCGAGAGGATGTCGCGTCCCAGGTGATCGAGCCCGAACGGATGCCCGGCGCTCGGGGGCGAGCGGCGCAGGGCCAGGTCCTGCAGCTCCGGCTTGAGGGCGGGGACCAGCGGCGCGGCCGCGGCGAGGCCGAGGATGCCGAAGATGATGCCCAGTCCCACCAGGGCGGCCCAGTCCTTCCGGAAGCGCCCCCAGAACAGCGCCCACGGCGTGCGCGGCCGCCGCACCGCCATCTGGAACGGCAGCGTCTGCGAGGCGTTCATCCCGTCCTCATGAGTACCGGATCCGCGGATCCAGAGCAGCATAGGCGACGTCCACGGCCAGATTGATCAGGGCGAAGCTCACCGCGACGAGCAGCACCGACCCGCGGATCGTGGCGTAGTCCCGCGCCAGCACCGCGGTGACGACGAGCTGGCCGAGCCCGGGCAGCGCGAAGACCGTCTCTGTGATCACGGCGCCTCCGAGGAGGATGCCGAACTGCAGGGCGATCACGGTGACGACCGGGATGAGCGCGTTCTTCATGACGTGCCGGCGCAGCACCGCGCCGCCCGGAACGCCTTTCGCGCGGGCGGTGCGCACGTAGTCGTGCGCGAGCGCGTCCAGGACGCTGCTGCGCGTCATGCGCGCGATCCCGGCCAGGGGAAAGGCGGAGAGGGCGACGACCGGCAGGACCAGATGCCGCAGGCTGCCCCATCCCGAGACCGGCAGCCAGCCCAGGCGGATCGAGAACCAGTAGATCAGGACCAGGCCCATCCAGAAGACCGGCGCGGAGACCGCGGTGAGGATGCCCGCCCGCACGACGTAGTCGAGGGCGCCGTGGGGGCGTGCGGCCGAGATCGTCCCCGCGCCGACGCCGACGACGCTGGCCACCACGATGGAGCCCACGGCCAGCGTGAGGGTCACCGGGAACGTCCGGGCGAGATCCTCGGTGACCAGGGTGCGCGTCCGGAACGACCGGCCGAGATCGCCGCGCGCGATGCCCCCGAGATAGCGCGCGTACTGCACGAGCAGGGGGCGGTCCAGCCCGAGCTGCCGCCGGAGCTCGGCGAGCCCTTCCGGCGTGACGTCCTGCCCCATGATCAGCACCGCGGGGTCGCCCGGGGTGAGCTCCAGCGCGAAGAACGTAACCGTGGCCACCGCCAGCAGCAGCGGGATCAGGCCGACCGCGCGCCGGGCGACGTAGCGCAGCATCAGGCCGCCGCGATCGCCCCGGCCGCGGCGTAGATCACGGCGGCCTCGTAGAGGCTGTCGATCGCCACGTGCTCGGTCTCCGTGACGTCCCCGATCCGGCCCGGCCCGAAGGCGGCGCCGTCGATCTTCATCTCGCGGATCGTGTAGCCGGCGTTGCTGGAAAAGGTGATGTAGGTCGTAGGCAGCTTCCGTCCCAGCGCCGCGTCGGCGGCCCGCTGCAGCAGGCTCACCGTGGGGGCCGTCTCGGGCACCGCGTACGGGTACATGCCTTTGACGTAGACGACCTCACCGCCGAGCCCCGGCCGGGCCCGCACGACCCCGTCCACGATCCCCTGGAAGCCGGCGCGCACCGCCTCCACCGACTCCTCCGGCAGCAGGCGCCGGTCCCACATCACCGCCGCGGTGTGCGGCGAGCGGGGCGGGATCGCCTCCGCCCGCGTCTCGAACGGCGAGACGGTGGCGCCGCCCAGCACGGCGTGCTTGGGCAGGGCGAGCTTCTCGAGGGCCAGCAGCAGATCGGCGACGCCGAAGAGCGGGTTGACGGCCTCCGACGGCCGCCCCCAGTGCGCCGCTTTGCCGGTGAAGCGGGCCTCGAAATGGCCGATGCCGCGGGCGCCGAGCACGACGTGGTTGTCCGACGGCTCCCCGGCGATGACGAAATCGGCCTTGACCGGATAGGAGGCGGCCAGCTCCTTGATCCCCTCGTGGTTGGCGCGCAGGTCCTTGGTCACGGCGGCAAGCTGCACCGAACCGGCCAAGCGCACGCCGCCGTCGCGCAGGGCGGCCAGGGCTTCGAGCATCGCGGCCACGGCCGACTTGGGCGCGCAGGCCCCCCGGCCGTAGACGACCGGCCCGGTCTTGCCGAAGCGCTCGCCGTCCATGATCGCGCCGCTGAACGGGTTCTGCATCGCGCCGGGCGGGGCGGAGTCGGTGTGCGTCAGCAGCATCACCGACGGCCCGCGGCCCTCGCCCATGATGCCCAGCACGTTCCAGCGGTCGTCGACGTGCACCGTGCCGCAGCCGACGTCCCGCAGCGCCGCGGCGACGTACTCGGCCATCGGACGCTCCTCGCCCGCCACGGCGGGGATCCGCACCATCTCCTGCAGCCGCTGCACGGCCCGCGCCTTGTTGACGAAGGAGGGAAGATCCGATACCGCTGCGCCCATCACGCTCACCCCACCACTGTGCTCAGATCTGATCCACGTACTCCGCCGGGTCGATCGGGATGTCCAGCACGACCGGCCGGCCCGCCCCAAGGGCCTCGCGGCAGGCGGGGGCCACATCCTCCAGCGTCTCGACCCGGATCCCCGCCGCACCGAACGACCGGGCGACCGCGGCGTAATCCGGGCGGCCGAAGTCCACGCCGTACGGCCCCATCTCCCGGCGCCGCTGGGAGACCTTGATCGCCGCCAGCGTGCGGTCGGAGAAGACGGCGGTGACGACAGGGAGGCCGGAGCGGACGAGGAACTCGAGGTTGTGGACCACCATCAGGAAGCCGCCGTCCCCCGTGACGCACAGCACGGGGCGGGTGGGCGCCGCCAGCTTGGCCGCCATCGCCGCGGGCAGGCCGTAGCCCATCGACGAGAGGCCGTTGGACATGAAGAAGGTGCCGGGCTGATCCGTGCGCCACACCTGACCGATCAGGAGCTTGTGCGCCCCGACGTCGCAGACGGCGATGCCCTCCGCGGGCAGCGCCTCGCGCAGCCGGCCGAGGACCGCGTGGGGACTGAGGCCCTCCCGCGGGGCGCTGCGCGGCCGCACCGAGGCGGCCACGTCCTCCCGGAGGCGCGCGATCTCGTCGCCCGCCCAGGCGTGGTTGCGGGCCAGGCGGGATCCGAGGGCGGCGAGGCCGCGGGCGATGTCCCCCACGACCTCGACCTCCGGACGGTATCCGGCCTCGGCGACACGGACCTCGTCCACGCTGACCACGCGGCTGCGCACGAACCAGTCCTTGTCGCACTCCACGGGATCGAAGCCGACGGCGATGAGCAGATCGCACGCGCCGAGGGCGCGCACCACCGCGTCGTCGCCGGCCATGCCGCTGGCGGTGCCGACGAAGCGCGCGTCCGACTCGGGCAGCATGCCCTTCGCCTTCGGCGTCGTGAAGAAGGGCAGGCCGGTCGTCTCGAGGAAGGCGCGCAGGGCGGCCGCGTGCCTGTCGGGGCGCGCGCCCACGCCGACGACGATCGCCGGACGCTGCGCGCGGGCGATGACCTTCGCCGCGGCGGCGACGGCGTCGTCGCGGGGCGCCGCCGGAGCGCCGGGTGCGGGAGGCATCGGCAGCGAGGGCTCCGCGGAGCGGGGCGCCTGCCCGGCGAGATCGCTCGGCAGGGCGAGGTGCACCGGCCCCTGCCGCGGGGCGGTGGCGAGGGCCACGGCGCGCGCGGCGATCTGCTCGGTGCCGTTGCCGTCGAGCGTCACACTCCACTTCGTGATCGGCGCGAACAGCCGGTTCAGGTCGAGGCGCTGGTGCGTATAGGCGGGATCGAGCTTCGTGGACACCTGCGCCGTGACGGCCAGCACCGGGGAGCGCTCGAGGAAGGCGTTGGCCACGCCGGTGACGAGGTTGGTCGCGCCCGGGCCCACCGTGGAGACGCAGACGCCCGGCACACCCGTGAGCTGGCCCGTCACGTCGGCCATGAAAGCCGCGCTGGCCTCGTGCGCGATGAGGTGGAACTCGATGCCCACGCGCCGGCAGGCGTCGAGGAAGAGCACGATCTCCCCGCCCGGATGCCCGAACAGGCGGCGCACCCCCGCCTCGCGCAGCACGCCGGCGAGCACGCCGGCGTTGGTCGGCATCAGGGCGTCCTCGCGGGATCGAGAGAGGGAGTCGGCGCGGTCGGGACGAATCGGCGATAGCGGCTCATCATTAATGACCACCATACGCGGAGGCCCGCGGCCGTGTCAAGGCGCGGGGGAAGGAGCGCAGCGCGATGCGGGTGGCCGTCATCGGCGGCACGGGCAAGGAGGGCTTCGGCCTGGCGGCGCGGTGGGCGCGCGCCGGGCATCACGTGATCATCGGCTCGCGCTCCGCGGACAAAGCGGCGGAGGCCGCCTCCCGCGCGAAGGCCCTGGCGCCCGCGGGGACGGTGCGCGGGGCGGCGAACCGCGACGCCGCCTCCGAGGCCGAGGTCATCACCCTGACGATCCCCTTCAGCGGCCATGAGCCCATCCTCGCCGAGATCCGTCCGGCCGCCTCCGGGAAGCCCGTGATCGACACCACCGTGCCCCTGCGCCGGTACGCCCCGCCGGAGCTGGAGGACGTTCCCGCCGGCTCGGCGGCGGCGGGCGTCCAGGCGCTGCTGCCGGACGCGCGCGTGGCGGCCGCGATGCACAGCGTCTCCTCGGTGAAGCTCGCCCGCTTCGAGGAGCCGCTCGAGGGGGACGTGCTGTACTGCGGCGACGACGCCGCGGCCAGGCGCGCCTGCGCCGAGCTCATCGAGGCCCTGGGCATGCGCCCGCTCGACGCGGGCGGGCTGGCCGCCGCCGGGGCGCTGGAGAGCCTCGCCGCGCTGATCATCGGCATGAACCAGCGGTACAAGCGCCGGGCGATCGGCATCCGCTTCACCGGGATCTAGCCTGGAGGTCCGGCCATCGTCCTGGATCACGTCGTCATCCTTTCGGGGCCGCTCGAGCGGGAGATCGCGCGGTACACCGCGCTCGGCTTCGTCGTGGAGCGCGGCGGTTCGCATCCCCGCTGGGGGACCGAGAACGCGCTCATCGTCTTCGGCGACGGCTCGTATCTGGAGCTGCTCGCCGTCCGGGACGGCGTGCGCACCGACCACCGCCTGTGGCGCCGCCCCGACGGCACCCTGCGCCGCAGCGGCACCGTCAGCGCCTTCGCGCTCGGGGTCACGGACCTGTCCGCCGCCGTGGCCCGCCTGCGCGCGGCGGGCGTGCCCTGCTCCGATCCGCAGGACGGCGCGCGCCTGCGCCCGGACGGCCGGCGCCTGGCCTGGCGCCTCGCCTTCCCGGACGCGGGCGAGCTGCCGTTCCTCATCGAGGACGTCACCCCGCGCGCCGACCGCGTCCCGCCCCCGCCCCCGGGAAGCCTGAACGCGGGAACCGAGCTGGCCCGGGTCTCCACCGTCTCGTCGGATCCCACCCGCGCCTGGGCGGCATACGAGGCCATGCTGCACGCTTCCCCCTCGCCCTCGCCGGACGCGACCGTCGCCGTCCGGGTCGGCCGGGGGGAGATCGCCCTCCGTCCTGCCTACGGGGCCTCGGAAGAGAGCGGCGTCGAGACGATCACGCTGCGCGTCCCCGCGGGAGCCCGGGAGGCCCTCCCGCTCGTGGAGCTGGACGGCGTCCCGTGCCTCGACCCGGACGCGGTGGGCGGCCTCCGCGTCGCGGTCACCTCCGGCTAGCGCCGGTCACATCCCTCCGCTGGTCCGGGCGTGCCGTCCCGTCCCGGGCGCGGAGAGGGACTCCTCCTCCTTGAACACGTGGGAGCAGCGGGGGCAGAACCAGTCCCGCCCCTGTCCCACGAACTCGTCGGTGATGTAGAACTCGTTCTCGCACTTCGGGCAGGTCAGATAGATGATCTGCATCGCAGCTCCTCCTCAGCGCGCCCGGGCCAGGACCTCGGCCGGGAAGTAGGCGTCGAGATCGATCCGCTCCATCACCTGGCGGGGCACGCGCAGCCGCCTGGGATAGGGCCGGTCTTTCGGCTCGGTCGCGTCCACCAGCAGCACACTGTGCGTCTTCGGGTGGTCCATGGACGGATCGGTGATGGCGCCGGCCACCCCGCGCACGACGTCCATGTCCCGGTGGGCCTGCGTCCGCACGGCCACCGCCCAGAGCACCTCTTCCTCGTTGAACGGATCGATGTCCGCGTCCACCACCACGATCACCTTGAAGAACCCGATCGAGGCCACCGCCATCGCGGCCAGCTTGGGCTCGCCGTCGGCGATCTTCTCGATGGCCACATAGCAGATGAAGCCGTTGCCCGAGAACGGCACGCACACTCCGCGGACCCGCGGCACCGCCTGCTTGGCCCGGCGGAAAGCCTCGGCCTCGCGGCGCAGCGGCGAGATGTGATCGTGGTGCCCGGCGAAGATGCTGACCAGGATGGGGTCCCGCCGGGTGGTCACGGCGGTCACGCGGAAGACCTCGCCCTGCCGCTGGCCGCTGTAGTACCCCGGCCACTCCCCGAAGGGCCCCTCCGGCTTGAGCACGTGGGGCAGGATCTCCCCCTCGATGTTGATCTCCGCGTCCGCCGGCACGAGGAACTCCTCGCCCCAGGTCACCGATGGCGTCAGGCGCAGCGGCTCCCGCAGCAGCCCGCCCGCCACGTCGTACTCGTCGACCTCGTACGGCACGCGGAGGGCGCAGGCCAGGAAGAAGAGCGGGTGGTGGCCCTGGACGGCCACGCTGGGCGTGGGCCGCCCCTGCCGCTCGTGCTCCTTGAAGATGCGCCAGGTGTGGAACGGGGACATGCACATCCCCGTCTCGCGGGCGTCGCGCACCATCAGGCGCTGGTGCGAGGCGTTGTACAGCGGCAGCTCGGGATCGCGGTTGACGAAGCCGCCGGTGAAGTAGTGCCCGCCGTCCAGCTCGTGCTGGCGGACGACCGGCAGGTCGAGCAGGTCGGCCTCCTCGCCGGCGCGCACGACCTCCATCACCGGCGCCTCGCGGCGCGGGACGACCACCGGCTTGAGCGGGGCGCCGACCCGGCGCTCCACCTCGGCGGGCAGCTCGTTGCGGAAGCGCTCCGGATCCATCCCCAGGGCCAGGGCCAGCCGCCGGCGGCTGCTCATCAGGTTCGAGATCACCTTGTGGCCCGGCCGTCCCCGCATGTCGCGCACGTTCTCGAACAGCACGGCCGGATTCTTCCCGCGGTCCGCGAGGTGCTGCAGCACGGCGTTGACCTCGAACGCGGGGTCGATCTCCCGTCCGGTGGTGATCAGCTCCTCGGGCAGGCGCTCGGCCACCTCGGCCAGATGAGCGCGCAGATCCTGGGCCACCCCGTCACCTCGTGCGATCCGACCTTGACAGTCCGCGCCGGGACGCTTAGATTATCAATAATGATCAGCCCGGTCTCCGTTGCTTTCCGCGCGGCCGGCTCGATCCCCTTCCTTCCCGGCCCACCACGCAGCTCGAGGTGAGATGACGATGCGCACGACGCTTTCGCAGCACACGAGGATCCTCACGGCAGCTCTGGCGGCGCTGCTCCTGATCGGTCCCGCGGCCGGACCGGCCGGCGGCGCACCGGGGGGCGAGGCCGTCCGCATCGTGATGCCCACGGCCTCGGTGACCTTCGACCCGCGCCGCTGGGAGGCGTCGCTCATCGTCGCCAACGCCTGGAAGAGCCTGGGCATCGACGTCGAGGTCGTCCCCTTCCCCGACTTCCCGTCGCTGGCCGCCCGCACCGGCCGGCAGCCCTTCAACTACGACGCGTTCGTGAGCACCTTCGTCGGCCGTCCCGAGCGGCTCGACCCCGACGCTCTGATGCACGCGCCGCTGCACTCCGCGGGCATCGGCGACGGCGGGTCGAACGCCTTCGGCTACGCCAGCCCGGCGTACGACCGGCTGGCCGACGCGCAGCGCCGCGAGCTCGACGCCAGGAAGCGCCGCGCGATCGTCTTCCAGATGCAGGAGCTGCTGGCCAAGGACGCGCCGTTCATCACCCTGTACCACAACCAGAACGTCGTCCCGTACAACAAGGAACGCTTCACCGCGATGGTGCCGATGATCGGCCGCGGCCTGTGGAACTTCTGGACGCTGGTCCGCGCCCGCCCGGCCGGGCGCGAGCGGACCTTCCGCCTGGGCTGGGCGGACGACATCGACACGACCAACCCGCTCGCCAACTCCACCGCGGTGGAGTCGATGCGCCTCGTCTACGACTTCCTGGCCCGCATCGACCCCGACGGCCAGGCCGTGCCCTGGGCCGCGGAGAGCTGGAAGAAGGTGACCAGCACGAGCGTGGACGTCACCCTGCGTCAGGGCCTGACCTTCCACGACGGGCGCCCCGTGACGGTGGACGACGTCGTCTTCAGCTTCGAGTTCGCCAAGCGGTTCGGCACGGCGCCGTACTACCGCTCGGCCCTCGAGCCGGTGAAGAGCGTGCGCCGGGTGAACGACCGCACCGTGCGCATCCTCCTCGAGCGGCCGTTCCCGCCGCTATTCATGATCACCTTCCCACAGGTGCCGATCCTGCCCAGGCACATCTGGGAGAACGTGGCCCAGCGCGAAGGCGTGGAGTCCCCGGCGCGCTGGAGTAATCCGGCGCCGGTCGGCAGCGGGCCCTTCCGCTTCGTGCACTGGCGGCGCGGCGAGGAGCTGATGCTGCGGCGGTTCGAGCGCCACTTCAACGCCCCGCAGGCCGAGAGCTTCCTGGCCATCCACTACGCCAACACGGAGGCCGTCTTCCAGGCGCTGGTGAAGGGCGACGTCGACATCCCCGACGAGGGCATCACCCCGCTGCAGGTGGGGCAGGCCCGCCGGGTTCCGCACCTCGGCCTGGCCACCATCGACGACTTCAGCGTGTACTACCTGGGCTTCAACCTGCGGCGGCCGCCGTTCCGCGACGCGGCCTTCCGCAGCGCCGTCAAGCACACCATCGACTACAAGACGATCGTCGAGGCGGCCCTGGGCGGCCTGGGGGTCCCGGGGACGGGGATGATGGCCCCGGTGAACAAGTTCTGGCACAACCCCGCCTGGGCCCAGTGGCTGAACACCGACTACAAGTTCGATCTCGCCGAGGCCCGGCGGATGCTCCAGGGGGCGGGCTACTCCTGGGACGCACAGGGGCGGCTGCACTACCCATAGCCGGGCGACGATGGGATCGAGGTCCCGGCTGCGGTTCATCCTCCGGCGGTTGCTCCACACGGGGGTGACCGTCTGGCTGGTGGCCTCGATCGTCTTCCTCATGTTCCGCCTGATCCCGGGCGATCCGGCGGCCATGCTGGTGGACGCCACCTTCCCCTCCAGCCTGCGCCTGGAGATCCTGCAGCGCTTCGGGCTGGACCAGCCGCTCCACGTCCAGTACGTGGCCTATCTTGCGAATCTGGCCCGCGGCGACCTCGGCTGGTCGTTCTTTTACAACCGCCCGGTCACCGACATCATCGGCGGGGCGCTGGTGAACACCCTGGTCCTCGCCCTCTCCTCGTTCCTGGTCGCCTACGGCCTGGGCATCGCCGGAGGCGTGGTGCTCGCCTGGAAGCGGAAGACGCGCATCGACACCTACGGCACGCTGCTCGCCCTCGTCTTCCGCGCCTCTCCCGCGTTCTGGACGGGAATGCTGGCGCTGATGCTGTTCTCCTACCGGCTGGACTGGCTGCCCCACGCCGGGCTGCGCACACCCGGGTACGCCGCCGCGGGCCTGCTGGGCAAGTACCTCTCCTATGACTTCCTCGTCCACCTGACGCTGCCGACGCTGGTCATGGGGCTGTACTACGTCGGCTATCCGATGCTGCTCGTCCGCAACACGATGCTGGAGGTCTTCGGGGAGGAGTTCATCGAGTTCGCCCGCGCCCGCGGCCTGTCCGAGTGGCGCGTGATGTTCGTGCACGCGCTGCGCAACGCCCTGCTGCCGGTCGTGACCGCGGCCACGGTCTTCCTCGGGCTGGCCCTGGGCGGGCAGATCGTCGTGGAGTACACCTTTTCCTGGCCGGGGCTGGGCCGCGAGATCGTCCTGGCCACGCAGCACCGCGACTACCCGGTGGCCCAGGCGATGTTCCTGGTGCTCGCCGCGGGGATCTCCCTGATGAACCTGCTGGCCGATCTCCTCTATCCGTATCTGGACCCGCGGGTCCGGGCGCACGCGTAGCCGATGACCCCGCCGTCGCTCGAGCTGACGTCCCCGCCGCCGGCGGCGCGGCGCCGCCCGCGCCTCGCGGACGGGCTCCGCGCCGTGATCCGCGACCGGGCCACCGCCGTTGGGGCGGTGATCCTCACCGTGTTCGTCCTGATCGCCCTGCTCGCCCCGCATCTGGCGACCCACGACCCCTGGGCCCTGAACAGGGGGCCGGACGGGGCGATCGCCGTGCTGGAGCCGCCCTCGGCGCGGCACTGGCTGGGCACCACGAATCTCGGCCGCGACGTCTTCAGCCAGGTCGTCATCGGCTCGCGCGCCGCGATCCTGGTCGGCTTCCTCGCCGCCTTCATGAACACGCTGGTGGGGACGAACGTGGCGCTGCTCGCCGGCTACTACGGCGGCTGGTTCGACGAGCTGGTGATGCGCCTGGTCGACCTCATCTACGCCGTCCCCTTCGTGCCGTTCGCGATCATCCTCGTTTCGCTGATCGGGCCCTCGCTGTGGACGGTCATCATCGCCATCGTGCTGCTCTTCTGGCGGTCGCCGGCGCGGGTCATCCGCGCGCAGATCCTCTCCCTCCGCGAGCGGCCGTACGTGCGGGCCGCGCGGGTCGCCGGGGCGAGCCCGCTGCGGATCATCTACGCCCACATCGCGCCGAACGTGCTGCCGCTGTCGGCCCTGTACATGACGATCAGCGTGGGCTGGGCGATCGTCACCGAGTCGAGCGTCAGCTTCCTCGGGCTGGGGGATCCGCAGGTGATCAGCTGGGGCGGGATGCTGCATCTCGCCTTCACCACCGGCGCGGTGCAGTACGCCTGGTGGTGGGTGCTGCCCCCGGGGCTGTGCATCGTGCTGCTCGTCGTTTCCTCGTACCTGGTCGGCCGGAGCATCGAGGAGTTCGCCAATCCGCGGCTGCGGGATCTGGTCTGATGCTGCTGTCGGTGCAGGACCTTACGGTCTCCTACCGGACCCGCGGCGGCGAGCTCCGGGCCGTCGAGGGGGTCTCGCTGGACGTGGAGCGCGGCCAATCACTGGGGATCGTCGGGGAGTCGGGCTGCGGCAAGTCCACGCTCGTGCGGGCGCTGCTGCGGGTCCTCCCGCCCAACGGGCGGATCACGCGGGGGCGGATCCTCTTCGACGGCCTGGACCTCGCCGCGCTGCCCTCCGCCGCGCTGCGCCGGGTGCGGTGGCGCCGGATCGCGCTGATCCCGCAGAGCGCGATGAACGCCCTCAACCCCGTGATGCGCATCGGGGACCAGATCGTGGAGACGATCGTCGCGCACGAGCGGACCCCGCGCGCCGCCGCCCATCGCCGGGCGGCCGAGCTGCTCGAGCTGGTCGGCGTGGAGCCGCACCGCCTGGCGGACTACCCGTTCCAGTTCAGCGGGGGGATGCGCCAGCGGGTGGCCATCGCGATGGCGGTCGCCCTGCGCCCGGACCTCATCATCGCGGACGAGCCCACGACCGCGCTGGACGTCCTCGTGCAAGACCGCGTCCTGGGCCTGCTGCAGCGGCTGCGGGCGGAGCTGGGGCTGACGCTGCTCTACATCACACACGACGTGCCGGTTGTCTCCGAGCTGTGCGACCGCATCGCCGTGATGTACGCCGGCCGGGTGGTGGAGCACGGCCCGCTGCGCGCGGTCTTCGCCCGCCCGGTCCATCCCTACACCATGGGGCTCCTGCAGGCCTCCGCCCGCGGGACGGCGTCGGGTCCCATCGTCTCCATCCCGGGGACGCCCCCGGACCTGCTGGAGCCGCCCGCCGGCTGCCGCTTCACGGCGCGCTGCCCCTTCGCGACCGCGATGTGCGCCGCCCAGGACCCCGCGTTAGCCGTGGTTGGGCCCGCGCGATCCGCCGCCTGCCACTACGCGATGGACGCCGGACGGATGCGCGAGGAGATGGAGCGCCACGACGTGTGGACCGCGGGGGGACGGGTGTCGTGACGGCCGTCTTCACGCTCGAAGAGGTCACCAAGCGCTTCCCCCGCCGCGGCGGCGGCGCTCCGATCACGGCCCTGGACCGCGTCTCGCTGACGCTGCGGCCGGGAGAGATCCTGGGCCTCGCGGGCGAGAGCGGCTCGGGGAAGAGCACGATGGCGGAGCTGCTGGTCCGCCTGCAGACGCCCACCGAGGGCCGCATCCGCTTCGACGGCGGGGACCTCGCCCACCTGAGCGGCGAGACGCTGCACGCCTTCCGCCGCCGGGTGCAGATGATCTTCCAGGATCCCTACGAGAGCATCAATCCCCGGTTCACGGTGCGGGGGTGGGTCGAGGAGCCGCTGCTGATCCACCGCACCGGCGGCCCGGCCGAACGGCTGGCCGGGGTGCGCGAGGCCCTCGAGCGGGCGGAGCTGCGGCCACCCGACGCCTTTCTTGACCTGTTCCCCCACCACCTCAGCGGCGGCCAGCGCCAGCGGCTCTCGATCGCGCGGGCGATCGTCGCGGGCCCCTCGGTGCTGGTCGCGGACGAGCCTGTGTCGATGCTCGACGTATCCGTCCGCGGGGGGATCCTCCGGCTGCTGCGCGCTCTGCGGGAGACACTCGGGCTGGCCATCGTGTACATCTCGCACGATCTGTCCACGGTGCGGCAGATCACCGACCGGGTCGCCGTGCTGTACCGTGGGTCGCTCGTGGAGATCGGCCCGACCGAGGCGGTGATGCGGGAACCGCGGCATCCGTACACCCAGGCGCTGCTCTCGGCGATCCCCACGCTGAGCGTGGACGGCCCGCCGCGCCGGCGCGTCGCCCTCCCTCTCGAGGACGGCCCTGTGCCGGAGGATGCCTGCCGCTTCGCCCCGCGCTGCCCGCACGTGATGCCGGTCTGCCGCGAGCGCAGACCCGCCCTGGTGGAGCAGCCCGCGGGCCATGCCGCGGCCTGCTTCCTGCACGCGCCCGACGCGGTGGCTAAAACGTCGGCGGTGTGACCGCGGCGAGCATCACGGCCGGCGTGGTGCCGAGGTTCACGAAGCGGTGCGGGATGCCGCAGTCGAAGTAGATCGCGTCGCCTTCGCCGAGCACCTCGACACGATCCCCGATCTCGAAGCGCACCTTCCCCGCGAGCACGTAGTCGCA
>DASUAK010000279.1:0-14741 GCA_035763845.1 bacterium
GAGCGACCGCCGAACGCGACGGCGTAAGGCGGCGGAGGCCTCCGATACGGGCCGGCCAAGCGCCGCCGGCGGACCGCCGGCGGAAGATGGGTGGTACCGCGGGAGCTGTCCGCTCTCGTCCCTCCGGGACGGGAGCGTTCCATTTTTCAGCGGACTGTGCGAAGCGGAGGCTCGAGGTGACGACGATGGACCGGTCGCGATGGACGTGGACGCAGGTGGCCGACGCCTTCCTCGCGTTCTTCAAGGAGCGAGGGCACACGGTCGTGCCGAGCAGCCCGCTCGTGCCCGCGGGCGATCCCACGCTGCTGTTCACGAACGCGGGGATGGTGCAGTTCAAGGACGCCTTCCTCGGCCTGGAGCGCCGCCCGTACCAGCGGGCCGCCACGGTGCAGAAGTGCATGCGCGTCCAGGGCAAGCACAACGACCTGGAGAACGTGGGTCCCAGCCCGCGCCACCACACCTTCTTCCTCATGCTCGGCAACTTCAGCTTCGGAGACTACTTCAAGCGCGACGCGGTCCGCTTCGCCTGGGAACTGATGACCGAGGTCTACGGCATCGAGCCGGGCCGCCTCGTGGTCACGGTCTTCCAGGACGACGATGAGGCGTTCGGCGCCTGGCGGGCGCTGGGCGTGCCGGCCGGGCGCATCCTGCGGATGGGGGAGAGCACCAACTTCTGGATGATGGCCGACGTGGGCCCCTGCGGTCCCACCGCGGAGCTCCATTACGATTGGGGCCCGGAGCACTGCACCTGCCGGCGGAGCGACTGCAGCGTGGCCCTGGACAACGGCTGCCTGCGCTGGCTGGAGGTGTGGAACCTGGTCTTCATGCAGTACGATCAGCACGCCGACGGCACGCGTGTCCCGCTGCCGAAGCCCGGGGTGGACACCGGGATGGGGCTGGAGCGCCTCACCAGCGTGCTCCAGGGCGTGAACGACGACTACGGCACCGACCTCTTCGTCCCGCTGATGGACCGCATCCAGCGCATCCTGGGACAGCCGGACGGCCACCGCCGCGAGCAGCGCACCGCCTACCGGGTCATGGCCGACCACGGGCGGGCGATGACCTTCCTCCTGGCGGACGGCGTCGTCCCCGGCAACGAGGGCCGGGGCTACGTCCTGCGCATGATCATGCGGCGGGCGATGCGGTTCGCGCGCGCCACCGGCACGACCGAGCCGTTCCTGGGGGAGCTGGCCGGGGCGGTGGTGGAGGAGATGGGCGGCGCGTATCCGGAGCTGCGGAAACAGCACGCCTTCATCGAAGCCGCCGCGCGCGGCGAAGAGGAGCGCTTCCGGCAGACCCTGACCGGCGGACTGCAGCGGCTGGAAGAGCTGATCGAGCAGACGCGGAAGGCGGGCGGGCGGGTGCTGCCCGGCGAGGAGGTCTTCCGCCTGTACGACACCTACGGCTTCCCAGTGGAGATGACGCGGGACGTGGCGGGAGAGCGAGGCATGGGGATCGACGAGGCCGCGTTCACACGGGCGATGGAAGCCCAGCGCGAGCGGGCCCGCGCCGCCGGCGCCTTCACCGCGGGCGAGGACAGGCGGTACGGCGCGCTCGCCGCCGACGGCCTGGTCAGCGAGTTCGTCGGCTACACGAAGACGTCGGTGCGCGGCCGGATCACCGCGCTGCTCGTGCGCGGGGAGCGATCCGACCGCGCGGCCGCCGGGGACGAGGTCGAGGTCATCCTGGACCGCACCGCTTTCTATCCCGAAGGCGGCGGCCAGGTGGGCGACACGGGGATGCTGACCACGGCTTCCGGAAGCGTCGAGGTGCGGGATACGCGGAGGGTTCCCGGAGGATTGATCCTGCACATTGGTACGGTCACGCAAGGTTCGCTCAGAGTTGGACAACCTGTCCGGGCGACGATAGACGCCGCCCGGAGACTCGATACCATGCGCAACCACACGGCGACGCACCTGCTCCACAAGGCCTTGCGGGAGACGCTCGGCGAGCACGCCCGCCAGGCCGGGTCGATGGTGGCCCCGGACCGGCTGCGCTTCGACTTCATCCACCTCGCCGCGCTCTCGCCGGAGCAGCGCCGGACGATCGAGGAGCGCGTCAACGAGATGGTGCTCGAGGATCTGCCGGTCCGCGCACGGTGGCTGGCCTACGAGGATGCGGTCGGGCAGGGCGCCATGGCGCTGTTCGGGGAGAAGTACGGCGACCGCGTCCGCATGGTCAGCGTGGACGATTACAGCCGCGAGCTGTGCGGGGGAACGCATCTGTCGCGGACGGGGCAGATCGGGCTCTTCAAGATCACCGCCGAAGGGGCGGTGGGCTCGGGGATCCGGCGCATCGAAGCCGTCACCGGCCGCGGAGCGCTGGCCCTGGTGGTCCGTACCGACGCCGCGCTGCGCGCCGCGGCCGACCAGCTGCGCAGCACGCCCGACGAAGTGCCCGAGCGCGTGCGGCGCCTCTCCGAGCAGGTGAAGGAGCTGGAGCGGCGGTCGCGGGAAGGAACGGGGGGCGAGGCCGCGGAGGCGATCGTCGCGCGCGGGGTGGACGCGGCGGTGACGGTGGACGGGACCCGCGTCGTGCTGCTCGACGTGAGCACCGGCGAACCCGACGCGCTGCGCCGGTATGCCGACCGGCTGCGCGACGCGTTCGACGCGCGTATGGAGCCCGCGGTGATCGTTCTGGCCAGCTCCAGCACGGGGCGGCTCGTTGCTTCCCGGACGCGGCGGCAGGCGCCCCCGGTGGACGCCGGCGCCTTCCTGCGGAAGCTCGCCGCGGCCTTCGGCGGCAGCGGGGGAGGGCGGGCCGACCTGGCCCAGGGCGGGCTGCGCGACGCGGGCCGGGTGAGGGAGCTCATCAACCGCGCGCGCGATACGGCGTTCCTCACCGCGCTGCTCGCGGACGCCCCCGCCGCGGGATCCTGAGATGCGGGTGCTCGGTCTGGACGCCGGCACGCGGCGCATCGGGGTCGCGCTGTCGGATCCGAGCGGGACGATCGCGCAGAGCCTGACCGTGATCCCGCGCACGGGCTGGCGGGCGGTGCTCGAGGAGATCCGCCGCCTCGTGAACGCGCACGGCGTGGAGCGGATCGTGGTCGGGCTGCCCCTGCGCATGGACGGAACCGAAGGGGACGCCGCGGGTGAGGCCCGCGCCTTCGCCGCGCGCGTGGCCGCGGCGGTGCCGGTTCCCGTGGAGATGCAGGATGAGCGCCTGTCCACCGCCGAAGCGGAGCGGACGATGGTGGCCCAGGATGCGCCCCGCGCGTCCCGGCGGGAACGCCGCGACGCGGTGGCCGCGGCCCTGTTCCTGCAGACCTGGCTGGAGCGGCGGCGTCGCGAGGGGAAAACGGAGTAGGGGTGCATCGTGACGGAGCGGGGGGAGAGCATCACGCTGGTCGATGACCAGGGCAACGCCCACGAGTTCACCCTCGTGGACGTGATCGAGGTCGCCGCCCAGCGCTACGCCGTGCTGCAGCCGGAGAACCCCGAGGAAGGCGCGGTGGTGTTCCGCGTGGAAGGCGAGACCCTGCTGCCGGTCGAGGACGATGAGGAGTTCGACCGCGTGGTGGACGCCCTCCGCGAGCTCGACGAGTACGACGACCTCAGCGTCGCCGGTGAGGAGCACGAGGACGACGAGGACGACGACGATGACGACGAAGATGAGGACGGGGCAGCTCCCGACCGCGAGGTGAATTGAAGACCATCCTCTGGACGGCGGCGGCGGCGGTGCTGCTGCTGGCCGGCGGGACGGCGGCCGCGACGTGGTTGCTGGCCCCGGTCGATCCGGCCGGGACGGCGCGCCTGGTCATCGTCCCCCCGGGCAGTACGGCCCAGAACGTGGGACGGGTCCTCGCGGGCGAGGGCCTCGTGCGCGACGCGGGGCGCTTCGTCGCGGCCGCCCGGCTGCGCGGGGCCTCGCGGGCGCTCCGCCCGGGAGAGTACCGGCTCTCCCCGGCGATGTCTCTGCTGCAGATCGTGGACATCCTCGCCCGCGGCGATGTCGTCCTCCACTCCGTGACGATCCCCGAGGGCTTCACCGCGGAGCAGATCGTCCAGACCCTGGCCTCGCGCGGGCTGGCCGACGCGGGGCGGCTGCGCGAGGTGGTGCGGCGGGGCGGGGCCTCTTTCCCCTACGATTATCTGGCGGAGGCCGGCGGATCGCTGGAGGGCTATCTCTTCCCCGATACGTACCGCTTCCCGAGATTCCTAGGCGAGCGCACGATCGTGGCCGCCTACCTGGCGCGGTTCGACGCCGTGGTCGTGCCGCTCTGGCGGCGCGAGGGCGCGGGGCGGAGCCTGCACGAGATCGTCACCATGGCCTCGCTGGTCGAGCGCGAGGCCCGCGTGCCGGGGGAGCAGCCGCTGATCGCGGGCGTGCTGTACAACCGTCTCCGCCGCGGCTGGAAGCTCGAGGTCGACGCTACCGTGCTCTATGCCCTTGGTACCCACAAGCCGGTGGTCACCTTCAAGGACCTCACCGTGGAGTCGCCCTACAATACCTACCGGCATGCCGGGCTGCCGCCGGGGCCGATCGCCAGCCCCGGGCTGGGCGCGGTCCGGGCCGCGCTGCGGCCCACGGCTACCGATTTCCTCTTCTACGTGGCGCGCGAGGACGGCTCGCACGTCTTCAGCCGGACGCTGGCGGAGCACAACGCCGCAATCCAGCGGTACCGGCGGCCGTGATCCTGGAACTCATCACCCCTACGCGCGCCGTGCCCTCCGTGTCGGAGATCGATCCGGTCGAGCTGGTCCGGGAGGGCGTCCGCGGCGTGATCCTCGATCTGGACAACACGATCGTGCCCTGGGGCGAGCCGGCGCCCACCGCGGTCGTCCGGGAGTGGGTGGCCGCCGTCCTGGCCGCCGGGCTGCGGGCCTGCATCGTCTCCAACAACTCGGGCATCTGGGCGGCGCAGGTCGGTGACGTCCTGCGGGTGCCGGTCGTAGGCTGGGCGCTCAAGCCCGTCCCCTTCGGCTTCCGCCGCGCGATGGCGATCATGGGCACCGCGCCCCGCGAAACCGCCCTGGTCGGGGACCAGCTCTTCACCGACGTCCTGGGCGGCAATCTCCTGGGCCTGCGCACCATCCTCGTCGAGCCGCTCTCGGTCCGGGAGTTTCCCACGACGCGCCTCGTCCGGCGGTTGGAGCGGTTGATCCGGGACCGGGTCGTCCGCTCCGTCTCTCCCGCACCCCGCCGCTGACATCCGCACGCCCTGCGCGCCGGTTGTTCCTCCCCCGGCGGCCCGGTGCGCGTTCCGGGAGGACTAAGGGAGGGTCGCATCCGGGCATAAGCGAAGTTGTGGCACGTCCTGCGGAACTTCCCGGCAACTCCGGTGGGGCGGGCATGCTGCGCCGGTCTACGCTCGTTCATCTTGTCCTGATCCTCGCGCTGGTCCTGATCGGGGTCGCCCCTGCGTCCGCGCGCTCACCGCTCGCCACCGCGCAGGCGGCGCATCTCGCCGGCCGTCACAGCGAAGCCGTCGATCACCTGCGGGCGTATCTGGCATCGTCGCCCCGCGATGCGACGGCCTGGATCTGGCTCGGCGCCTCCTACTATCAACTGGGGCAGGCGGAGGAGGCGGTGGACGCGTTCAGCAGGGCCGCCGCGCTCCGGCCGTCACCGGAGGTCCTGCTGTGGCTGGGCGCCGGCTACGCGCGCCTCGGACGCAACGCCGACGCGGAGCGCGCGCTCAGCCGCGCCGCCGCCGGAGGGCAGGCGCAGACCGCGCACGTCGCCCGCCAGTGGCTGCGCGCCCTGCGCGGGCGGCAGGCGCCGGTGCTCGACGAGCGGATGGACCCGGACCAGTACCGCTACGTCGTGCGCTGGTACAACCCGCGCCTCACGGACACCCAGGTCGAGGCGATCGTGCGGAGCGTGCTGTACTTCGCGGTGCACTACGGCGTCGATCCGCGCCTGGTCATGGCCCTCGTCGCGGTGGAGTCGGGATTCCATCCGGACGCCCGATCCCACGCCGGCGCGTACGGGCTGGGGCAGCTCATGCCGGCCACCGCACGCGCGCTCGGGGTGAACCCGGCCGATCCCGTGGCGAACATCCTCGGCTCGGTGCGCTACCTCCGCGCCCAGCTCGACCGCTTCGGAGGCAATGAGGCCCTGGCCCTGGCCGCCTATAACGCCGGCCGGGGCGCGGTCGCGCGCTACGGGGGGATCCCGCCGTACCGCGAGACGCAGTGGTACGTGGTGAACGTCATGGCTTTGTACCGGCATCTCGCCGGAAGCTGACGACACTGGACATGGGAGGGCGGGTGCGCTAGTCTATCGGCCAAAGCGGGTGGCACCGTATTTGCTATCGATCTTGCACGGAACCGCTCAAGGGACTGCGGCGGGGTGAACGCGGCAGGAGGATTCCGGACAGGGCCGTCGAATAGCGGTTTCCTGTAAAGCAAGGTCGATAGAGTTTTGTTGATGGTCCTCGCGAAAGGGCAAACCCAGGGCGACCTGGGGGCGCAAAGCTTCGGAGCCATCCGATCAGGAGGGCTGGCCGGGCTGCCGAACGGGGCTTCTTCTTTTGGACCCCCAGCGGTGGCCCTGGACCCACCAAAAGGGGGTTTTGGTGTATGGCAGGTAGCCGTACCGTGGTCCGCACAGAGCCATCCTCCGGCACGCCGGAAGGCCTCTTCCTCCGATACCGCAGCACCCGCGATCCCGACCTCCACGCGCGGCTGACCTGCCTGTACATGCCGCTGGTCCATCAGGTGGCGCGGCGCTACAGCCGGTCGGGCATCCCGCTGGAGGATCTCCACCAGATCGGGTACATCGGCCTGATGCACGCGGTTACCAACTTCGACCCGGACCGCAGCGTCAAGTTCGAGACCTATGCCCGCCACCTCATCGCCGGCGAGATCCGCCACTACCTCCGCGACCAGGGCACCACGGTGCGCCGGCCCCGCTGGCTCTACGAGATGGATCACCGCGTCAGCCGGGCCATCACCGAGCTGACGCAGCGCAAGGGACGCGCCCCGAAGATCCCGGAGATCGCCAAGGAAGTGGATCTCGCGGAAGACGAGGTGCACGAGGTCCTGCACGCCCGCGAGTCGCTGCGCTTCCTCTCCCTGGACGAGGAGCGGGAGGGGGACGACGGGGCGCCGATCGCCCAGCGCGACCGCATCACGACCCGCCAGGCGATGGTGAGCATGCCCCACGAGGAGCAGGTCATCATCGCGGACGCGGTGGAGCGGCTCACCGCGCTGCAGCGCAAGGTCATCTACTACCTCTTCTACATGGACCTCACCCAGACGGAGGCCGCGGACAAGCTCGGCATCTCCCAGAAGCACGTTTCCCGGGTGATGCACGCGGCGCTGAAGCGGCTGCGCGAATCGATGCGGCCTGAGGCCGTCTAGCACGGCGAGGAGGAAGGCAGTGAAGACGACGGAAGCACCGACGGCAACGGATCTCCCCATCTACCCGATCCGCACGGTGGCGCGGCTGACGGGCGTGGATGCCCGCCGGATCCGGGCCTGGGAGAGCCAGTACGGCCTCCTGCGCCCGGCGCGCACGCGGGGCGGCCACCGGCTCTTCAGCCAGCGCGACCTGGAGCTCATCCGCCGGATCAAGCACCTCATCGACGAGGAGGGCCTGCGGCTCCAGGGGGTGCGGCTGCTGCTGGAAGCCGAATCCGCCGCAGGCGGACCGCTCTCATCGTAACGTCGAGGTGACCATATGGCGGGCAACGTGAAGGAGCTTCTGCGGTCCTTGGTGGGCGGCATCGAAGGCGTGGTCGGCGCCGCCGTGGTGGGCATGGACGGCGCCACGATTGAGGCGATGCGCGTCGACCAGAACTTCTCGGTCGAGGAGATCGCCCAGGAAGGCGCCGTGGCCAGCAAAGTCATGGAGTACATGTGCCAGAAGGTGGACGGCGGGCCGATCGACCACATCATGCTTGTCGCGGAGCGCTATATCATCCTCCTGGCCATGGCCGGGCAGGACTACTACGTGGGAATCGTGATCAACCCCCGCGGGAACGTGGGTAAGGCGCGGCTGCAGCTGCGGCGGTTCATGCCGGAGATCGCCTCGGTCCTGAACGCCGGCGTCATCTGAGGGAGAGAAGGTGGGAGAGATGCAGACGGTGGACACGGCGGCGGCGGGCGGGCTGCGCGGGATCCTGGACGGGCTGCTCCGCATCGAGGGCGTGACCGCGGCGATGGTGGTCGGAAGAGACGGTTTCGTCATCGAGGCGGTGAGCAGCGACGGGATCGACGGGGATTCGGTGGGCGCGATCGCGTCCAGCAGCCTCGGCACGTCCGAGGAGATGGGCGGCGAGCTGCACCTGGGCCCTCTGGGCTCGATCCTGATCGAGTTCGATCAGGGGCCGGTGGCGATCTCGCCGGCCGGACCCGATGCGGTCCTGGCGGTGGTGGGGAACCCTTCGGTGAACCTCGGCCGCCTGCGCATCGAGATGCGGAAGATCAGGACGGCGGTGGCGAGCCAGCTGTAGGCGGCTGGCGATCCTGGATGGGTTGGTGCCGGTGTGGACGCTCCGCAGGCCGCGCGTGACGAGTCCTCGCGCGTCGGTGCGATGCTGATGGAACTGACCGAGTACAAGCAGCGCCTCAAGATTCCCGCGCACGACACGACGCTCGAGCGTGCCGTGGTCTTCCATCACGCCCGCACGCTGGAAGCGCGCGGACAGTTCGACGACGCGATCAACGCGTACAAGAAGGTGCTGGATCTGGCCCCGCAGGATGCGGTGGCCTACGCCCGGCTGGCCGCCCTGTACGTGCAGCGGGGGCTGCCCCGGGCCGCGGTGATGGTCTTCGTCGCGCTGGCCGAGATGCACGGTTCCCGCGACCGGTGGGAGAAATCCGCTGCGGCGTACGAGAAGGCGGCCGAGCTGGCGCCGGACGACTCGGACGTGGCCAGCGCCCTGCGCGACGTCTACATCCGCGTGGGCAAGCTGCGCGAGGCGGCCCGGGTGCAGGCCCGGATCGACAGGATCCTCACCGAGGCGCCGCGCGCATCCGCCCCCCAGAGCCCGGCGGCGCCGCCCCACGCCGGGCCGCGGTCCGCCGTGCCGGGGCCTGCCGCCCCGGCCATGCCCGTCGCGGAGCCCGCCGAGAACGGCGAGCAGCCCGATGGCGCGGGCCAGGAGGAGTTCCCGATCCTGGACACGCCGCGCGCGCCCCGCGTGGATTCACACGCGCCGGGCGCCTCGGTGCCGCCCCCGCCGCCCGCGAAGCCCGCGCCCAGGACCCCGACCCCTGTGCCGCCGCCCGCGCCGCCGAAGCCGGCCCGGCCGGCCGAGGACGCCGCGGCGAAGGATAAGAAGAAGCCCAAGGATCCCGAGCCCGCCGCGCCCGCGCGGCCGGCCGCCCAGAAACCGGCCGTCCCGAGCCGCCCGCCCGCGCCGCAGCCGGCTCGTCCCGCCGAGCCGCCCAAGGAGGAGAAGCGCCCGCGCGCGCGCTCCGAGTCGCTCGGCCAGATCCTCCTGGAGGAGGGCATCGTCCCTCGCGAGCAGCTGGAGAAAGCCATCCAGATGCAGCAGCGCAGCGGCGGCGGCGGCCACCTCGGCCGGATCCTCGTCGAGCTCGGCGCGGTGACCGAGCAGCAGCTGGCCAAGGCTCTGGCCCTGCAGTGGGGCCTGGCCTGCATCGACCTGAACGGTCTCGAGGTCGACCCGGACGTCGTGAAGGTCATCCCGCAGCACCTCGCGCACCGCCACAAGGTGCTGGCCATCGAAAAGACCCGTAAGAAGGTGAAGATGGTCATCGCCGACCCGCTGAACGTCGTCGCCCTGGACGACGTGCGGCTGGTCACGGGGCTGGACATCGAGGCGGTCGTCGCCGCGGAGGCCGACATCCTGGCCGCGATCGGCCGGTTCTACGCCAGCAACGTCGACCTGGACGAGGCGATGCGCGCCGCGGTCGGCAGCGACCTGGAGATCGCCGACGACCGGGCCGAAGAGCTCAGCGTCGACAAGCTGCGCTCCCTCACCGAGGAAGCGCCGGTCGTCCGCCTGGTCAACCTTATCATCAGCCAGGCCATCGCCGACGGCGGCAGCGACATCCACATCGAGCCGCACCGGCGCAGCCTGCAGGTCCGCTACCGCATCGACGGCGTGCTGCACGACGTCATGGCGCCGCCGCGGTCCGTGCACCAGGCGATGGTCTCCCGCATCAAGATCATGGCGAACCTGGACATCGCCGAGCGGCGGATCCCGCAGGACGGCCGCATCCACGTCGTGATCGAGAACAAGGAGTACGACCTGCGCGTCTCGACCCTCCCCACCGTCTTCGGGGAGAAGGTGGTCATGCGCATCCTGGACCAGTCCACTGCTCGCCTGGGGCTGGGCAAACTCGGCTTCGCCGCGGCAATGCTGTCGATCTGGGAAGAGCTGGCCAGCAAGCCGTACGGGATGGTGCTCGTCACCGGCCCGACCGGGTCCGGCAAGACGACCACCCTGTACTCCACCCTGCACAAGATCAACACGTCGGACAAGAACATCATCACGATCGAAGACCCGGTAGAGTACCAGCTGGGGCGGGTGAACCAGGTGCAGGTGAACGTGAAGGCCGGCCTGACCTTCGCGAACGGCCTGCGTTCCTTCCTGCGCCAGGACCCCGACATCATCATGGTGGGCGAGATCCGCGACAAGGAGACGGCGGAGATCGCTATCCAGGCCTCCCTGACCGGCCACCTGGTGCTCTCCACCGTGCACACCAACGACGCGCCGAGCGCCACGACCCGCCTGATCGACATGGGCATCGAGCCGTTCCTGATCACCTCCTCGCTGATCGGCGTGCTGGCCCAGCGCCTGGCGCGGACCATCTGCGCGCACTGCAAGGAATCGTACATCCCGCCGGTGGAGGCGCTGCACCGCCTCGGCCTGCAGCCGGAGGCCGGGGAGGAGATCGTTTTCTACCGGGGCAAGGGCTGCGAGCGCTGCAAGGGAGCGGGATACAGGGGGCGCGTCGGCATCTTCGAGCTGATGGTGATGAGCGACGCCATCCGCGACCTCATCCTCAAGGGAGACTCCTCCACGAACATCCGGGAGGTGGCCATCTCCGAAGGGATGAAGACGCTGCGGGAAGATGGTATCCTAAAGGTCCTGGAAGGGATCACCACGGTCGACGAGCTGCTGCGCGTCGTCTTCGTGGAAACCTGATCCCTGGAGACGGCATGGCAGACAGAGCAGTGCCGCGCCGTCCCGCACCCGACGGTGCGGGCCGGCGCCGTCATCTCGGCGAGCTGCTCCTGGCGGACCGCCTCATCACGCCCGATCAGCTGAACCGGGCCATGGACATCCACCGCGCCACCGGCGAGCGGCTGGGGCGCGTCCTGCTGGACATGGGGGTCGTCGACCCCGAGCACATCGCCCGGGCCCTGTCCAGCCAGATCGGCGTGTCGTTCGTCCGCCTGGCCGGGATGACGCTGCCCGAGGACCTCCTCGCCCTGGTGCCCGGGACCACAGCCAGCCGGCTGCAGGTCATCCCCATCGCCCGCGAGAACGGCGTGCTCACCGTGGCGATGGTCGACCCCCTCGATGTCGTCGCCGTGGACGACGTCCGGCGCCTGACCGGGCTGGAGGTGCGGGTGGCGGTGACCACCGTCGCCGACTTCCAGGCCGCCCTGAACCAGTACCCGTCCCTCGACCCGCAGGCCGAGCTCCTCAAAGACCTCCCCCGGCCGGTGATCGAAGAGAAGGAGGTCTCCCTCGAGCAGCTCCGCCGGATGGCGGAGGAGCAGCCGATCATCAAGCTGGTGAACCGGCTGGTCGAGGAGGCGGTCCGCAAGCGGGCCAGTGACATCCACGTCGAGCCCCAGGGCCGGGCCATCCGCGTGCGCTACCGCATCGACGGGGTCCTCAAGGTCCAGCATACGTTGCCCGAGCACGTCCACGCGAACGTCATTTCCCGCGTGAAGATCATGGCCAACATGGACATCGCCGAGCGCCGCCAGCCCCAGGACGGCAGCTTCCAGACGCGGGTGGACGGGCGGGCGATCGACGTGCGGGTGAGCACGATCCCCTCGTTCTACGGGGAGAAGGCCGTGCTCCGGCTGCTGGACAAGTCGGCCCCGATCTACGACCTGGACAAGCTCGGGCTGCAGCGGGGGAACATCACCCGCCTGCGGCAGGTCATCAACCAGCCCCAGGGCATCTTCCTCCTGACCGGCCCTACGGGCAGCGGGAAGACGACCACGCTGTACGCCATCCTGAACGAGCTGAACAGCGAGGCCGTGAACATCGTGACCATCGAGGACCCGGTGGAATACCAGATCTCGGGCATCACCCAGGTCCAGGTGAACACGCGCGCCGGCGTCACCTTCGCCTCCGCGCTGCGGCACTTCCTGCGGCAGGACCCGGACATCATCATGGTCGGCGAGGTCCGGGACCACGAGACCGCGCGCATCGCGGTGCAGGCGGCGCTGACGGGGCACCTCGTCCTGAGCACCCTGCACACCAACGACGCCCCCGGCGCGATCACCCGGCTGATCGACATGGGCATCGAGCCCTATCTGGTCAGCAGCGCGCTGTCCGGGGTGGCCGCGCAGCGCCTGGTGCGCGTGCTGTGCCTGAAGTGCCGCGAGACCGACCCCTACAGCCGCGAGGAGCTGCTGGCCCGGTACGGGGAAGGGGCCCCCGAGGGGACGTACTACGCGGCGAAGGGCTGCGAGTTCTGCAACTACACGGGCTACCGCGGCCGGGTGGCCATCTTCGAGCTGGCCGGCATCGACGACGACCTGCGGCACCTCATCATCAACCGTGCGCCGCACCACGCCCTGAAGGAATCGGCGGTGGGGGCCGGGATGCAGACCCTGCTGGACGACGGCCTGGCCAAGGCCGCCGCGGGGATCACCTCGCTGGCGGAGGTCTGGCGCGTCGTGCACGTGGAGCGGTCCAACGGCCTCGCCGCTGAACGCAACGGGGACGCCTAGCCCCGCGGGCCCCCGGGCATGGTAGAGCGGAGGAACTCAAGGGGGCCGGCATGCACATCGACGATCTGCTCCGCGAAACCGTCTCAGCCAAGGCGTCGGACCTGCACCTCACCGTCGGGATCCCGCCGACGATCCGCGTCTGGGGCAAGCTCCAACACCTGAACCACCCGCCGCTGTCGCCCGAGGACACCTTCCAGCTCGGGTACAGCATGCTGAACACTTTCCAGAAGCAAAAGTTCGAGAAGAACTGGGAGCTCGATCTCAGCTACGCCGTGAACGGGCTGGGGCGCTTCCGCGTCAACGTCTACCGGCAGCGCGGCTCCGTGGGCGTGGCCTCTCGCGTCATCCCGGAGAAGATCCCCGGGATGGAGGAACTGAACATCCCCATGGTCCTGAAGGACCTCTGCCGGCTGCCGCGGGGCCTCATCCTCGTCACGGGGCCGACCGGGCACGGCAAATCCACCTCGCTGGCCTCGATGCTCGACTTCATCAACATCGAGCGGGCCGCGCACATCGTTACGATCGAGGATCCGATCGAGTACGTGCACAACCACAAGAAGAGTATCGTCAACCAGCGCGAGCTCGGCTTCGACACGCAGACCTTCCCCAACGCGCTGCGGGCCGTCCTGCGCGAAGACCCCAACGTGATCATGGTCGGCGAGATGCGCGACCTGGAGACGATCGGGGCCGCGCTGACCATCGCCGAGACGGGCCACCTGGTCTTCGCCACGTTGCACACGGCGAACGCGGCGCAGTCCATCGACCGCATCATCGACGTCTTCCCGCCCCATCAGCAGCAGCAGATCCGGGTGCAGCTGTCCGCGGTGCTGGAGGCCGTGATCAGCCAGCAGCTCCTGCCGAACATGCAGTTCGTGGGCGGGGCGCGCGAGGCGCGCCGGCCGGCCGCGGCGGCGGCGGTGCGCAGCGGCGGGATGGGCGGCGGGGACGGCCAGCGGCAGCAGTGGACCTCCATCGAGGAGGTCGGGCGCGTCCCGGCGGTGGAGATCATGATCGCCACCCCGGCCATTCGAAACCTGGTCCGCGAGGCGAAGACGCACCAGATCCACACCGCGATCCAGACCGGGGCGCAGTACGGGATGCAGACCATGGACCAGTCGCTGCACGCCCTGTACACGCGGCGGCTGATCACCCTGGAGAACGCGCTGGCCCGGGCGATCTATCCGGACGAGCTGCGGAAGATGATCGAGCGGGGCGGCCAGTAAAGCGGCGAGGTGACGTCCTGATGGCGACCTTCAAATACAGCGCGCGCGACGCCTCCGGCCGGGTCGTGGCCGGGGCGATCGAAGCCGACACCGAGGTCATGGTGATCGGCAAGCTCCAGGAGATGGGCTTCTACGTCACCAGCCTGGAGAAGGAGGCCCCCAAGGTCGACCTGCGGCAGGGCCTCCGCCGCATGCGCAAGGTCGGGCTGCGCGAGCTGACGGTCTTCACCCGCCAGTTCGCGACGATGGTGAACGCCGGCCTGACCATGGTGCGGACGCTGTCCATCCTCGAGCAGCAGACCGAATCCGCCCGCCTGCGCCAGCTGGTCGGCGAGGTGCGCAAGGACGTCGAGGAGGGCATGACCCTCTCGGATGCCTTCGGCAAGCATCCTCAGACCTTCAACAACCTGATGGTCAACATGGTGCGGGCCGGCGAGGTCGGCGGCGTCCTCGACGACGTGCTGAACCGCGTGGCCGTCTTCTTCGAGAAGGACCTGTCCCTGCGGCAGAAGGTGCGCGCCGCGGTGACTTACCCGGCGGCGATCTTCATCTTCGCCATCGGCATCATCCTCTTCCTGGTGTTCTTCATCCTGCCCCAGTTCATCGGCTTCTTCGAGGGCCTGGATCTCGTGCTGCCGCTGCCCACGCGGGTCCTCATCGCCTTCACGAAGGCCC
>DASUAK010000280.1:0-6273 GCA_035763845.1 bacterium
CACTATGGTCAAGGGGATGCGAGCAGAGGAGCGACTAGGAGGGTGGCGGCAACTCCGGACCGTTGAACGAGGCATGTGTCTTGTGACGCACAGCGCCTCCTATCGGCGGGGTGACGATTGCACAGTTCCGTGACGTTCCGACGCCTAACGATCGCAGCAATGGTAGCGTGCTATTTCGCGTCCGTGGCCCAGCCTCGACGATGCCTCCAACGTCGCAGATGCCGGCCCCTGTGCGTGAAACAGCCTCAGAAGCCCCGGTCTACGAAGGTCCTCTGGGAGACTTCATCGTGGGAAGTCACCAGGGATCGAGTCTCCCGCCTTGCCCACGACCGTGGCGCCACTCGAAGCGCGCCAGGATAAAGGCCTCGGAGCTCTACTCCCCGTTTCTTGGTGATCTTGAGGGACTCGTGACCGAGTGCGCCGACGGGACGATCACCGGCATTGAGATCTATGGTCCGGAGATCATCAGCAGAGTGTATTTCGTGGGGAAGAAGACAGCTCCAATTGACGCTCCCCTCGAGCGGCTCAGGTTGCTGACCGTCGCGGGAAAGCCCGCACTCGCCGTGTTGCCAAGCCTCCCAGGAGAGCTCAGCCTCGTTGTGATAGAGCGGTTCCCCACCAACAGTCGGCCAGGCATCTCGCTCACAATTCGAGAGACAACGATGAGCCTAGAGGAAACGATCGAGCTAGCTGTGCGAATCATGGGGACAGGTGGAAACCGATGAAAAGGTTCATATTCTGGCTTACTCGGTTTGTCCTCATATTGACGCTTGCCGTCCTTGCCGAAACGGGGGCGCAAGCTCAAACGCAGCGCCACGATGAGATCCGCTTCATGGCTGCTACGCGGGGAAATGACGACAATTCCGACGGGTTCCCACGTATGATGATTGCTCCAGCCACCCAAATTCGACGGGCCGAACGCAGCCAGTAGACCTTCGGGCCAATCTCGATGACTACGATCTCTCCGTCAGCGCACTCAACCGCCAAACCTTCCAGGTTATCTCCGAAAGACTGGAGAGTAGAGCTCAGAAGCCCTTATCTTCTCATTCTTTGCCGGCCAGTTTCACCTGCGGGATCTGTTGAGGCCTGGCGACGAAGGCGAAACGGGCCGGTGGATCCAACCACGGCGACTATGGTTACAGCCAACGCTGCCGCTGCTTGGATCGCCAGGCGTCGAAGCATCACAGATCTAGTCAATCGTCACCCCGCCTGTGAGACCGCCCTGTGTCATGTCGTTGCTGATAGAATGCGGTTGCGGCGAGGAAGCCGAGGCTCGCCGGGAGGCGGCCCCGGCGACAGGGCCTTGGAGCAGTGACGCAGGGAGGTGAATCGATGAGGTTGCAGGGCAAGGTGGCGGTCATCACGGGTGCCGGTTCGGGGATCGGGCTCGCCACGGCGAAGCGGTTCGCTGCGGAGGGGGGCCGCCTCGTGGCCGGCGACTGGCACGCGGCGCGTCTCGACGAGGCGGTGCGGGGCATCACGCAGAGCGGCGGGACGATCGTGGGCGCGCAGGGCAACATCGCCGATCAGTCGACGGCGGTCGGTCTGGTCGATCTGGCGGTGACCACCTACGGCCGCGTGGACATCCTGGTCAACAACGCTGGGGTCATGGACTTCATGCAGGGCGTGGGCGAGCTCTCCGACGACATCTGGCGCCGCGTGCTGTCCATCAACCTCGACGGCCCGATGTTCACCATGCGGCGGGCTGTCCCGTTGATGGTCGCGCAGGGCGGGGGAGCGGTCGTCAACATCGCGTCGACGGCCGGGATTCGGGGCGGCGCCGCGGGCGCCGCGTACACGGCGTCCAAGCACGCGCTGGTCGGCTTGACGAGGAACACCGCGTGGATGTACGCGCAGAAGGGGCTCCGCTGCAACGCCATCTGTCCGGGCGCGACGATCACCAACATCGGGGAGACGATGACGCCGGAGCGGATGGATCCCGCCGGAGCGGAGCGCGCCCGCGCCTACGCCGCGCTGATCCCTGCGGCGCTGGATCCGTCCGACATCGCCTCGCTCGCCCTCTTTCTCGCGTCGGACGAGTCGCGCCACGTCAACGGCGCGGTCATCCCGGCCGATGCGGGCTGGACGGCGGCCTAGCGCCGTCCCCGCAGCCGCGGGTCGAGCAGATCGCGCAGGCCGTCCCCGATCAGGTTGAAGCCGATCACCGTGACGAGGATCGCCAGCCCCGGGAAGGTCGCGATCCACGGGGCGGTCAGCATGAACGAGCGTCCCGTGGCCAGCATCGAGCCCCACTCGGGGGTGGGCGGGCTGGCTCCCAATCCCAGGAAGGACAGGCCCGCCGTTTCCACGATCATGAAGCCCACCGTCAATGTCGCCATGACGATGATCGGGGAAAGGATGTTGGGCAGCACGTGGCGGGTGAGGATCCGCCGCCGCCCCGCACCCAGCGCCCGGGCAGCGTCGACGAACTCCTCCTCCTTCAGCTGCAGCACGGCGGCCCGGACCACCCTCGCGAACTGCGGCGTGTAGACCACGCCGATGGCGACCATGGCATTGGTCAGGCTCGGGCCGAGGATCGCCACGACGATCATGGCCAGCAGCAGGTAGGGGAACGCCAGCAGGACGTCCACGATCCGCATCAGGGCCGCATCCGTACGTCCTCCGAAGTAGCCTGAGACGACGCCCAGGATCACCCCGAGGACAGCGGCGATGCCGTCGGCGACCACCCCGACGATGAGGGCGATGCGGGCGCCGTAGACCACGCGCGAGAAGATGTCCCGGCCGAACTCATCGGTGCCGAAGGGATGGGTCATGGACGGCCCCAGCAGCTGATCGGCGAACGATTGCTCGATCGGGTCGTGCGGAGACACCAGGGGCGCCAGCAGCGCCGCGGCGACCACCAAGGCGACGATGACCGCTCCCGTGACCAGGCTGTGGTGGCGGACCAGCCGCCGCCAGGACAGGGCGCCCGAGCGGCGGGGGATCGCGGCGGTCATCTCCCCGGCCTGCGTGCGCGCCGTCATCCGTACCGGATGCGGGGATCGAGGTAGGCGTACAGCAGGTCGACCAGCAGGTTGGCCGCGACGAAGACCACGGCGGCGATGATGACCACGCCCTGGACGAGCGGATAGTCCCGGGCCAGGACGCTCGTGATGGCGAGCCGTCCCAACCCCGGCAGTGAGAAGATCGTCTCGGTCAGCACGGCTCCGCTCAGCAGCAGCCCCAGCTGCAGGCCGACCAGGGTGACCACCGGCAGCAGCGCGTTCCGCAGGGCGTGGCGGCTGATCACCCGCGTCTCCGCGACGCCCTTGGCCCGGGCCGTGCGGATGAAGTCGAGTCCCAGCACGTCCAGCATCGTCGACCGCGCCATTCGCGCGATGGCCGCCATCGCCGTGGCCCCCAGGGCCACGGCGGGCAGCACGAGATGGCGCAGCGCGCTGGACGTGACCGCCCAGTCGCCGGTCAGCAGGCCGTCCAGCAGCGGCATCCCGGTGAGGCGCCGGTAGGCCATGCCGCCGTCCAGCACGCCGCCGAGCGGCAGCCAGCCCAGCAGCCCGCCGAAGACGAGCAGCAGCAGGATGCCGGTCCAGAACACCGGCATCGATACGCCGATGAGGACACCGACCATCGAGCCGGTGTCCACGACCGTGTGCGCGTAGCGGGCCGCGAGAATGCCGAGCAGCAGGCCCACGACGAGCGCGAAGAGCAGGGCGGCGGCGCTCAGCTGCACCGTCACCGGCAGAGCCTGGGCGATCTCCCAGACCACGGGCTGGCGGGTGCGCAGCGACACGCCGAAGTCCCCCTGCACGGCGCCGGAGAGGAAGCGCAGGTATTGGATGTAGACCGGACGGTCGAGGCCCAGCTGGTGCCGCAGCCGGGTCAGCTCCGCCTCTGTTCCCTTGTCCCCCAGCAGCAGCTGTGCCACGTCGCCGGGGATGAGGTGCATCCCGAAGAAGACGAGGAGGCTGACCCCGAGGAGCACGGGCACGAGGTGCAGCAGGCGCTGCTGAATGTATTTCAGCATGAAGAGGATCAGGGGGCCCCGGCCGGGCTGCGCCGGGGCCCCGCGATCGGGGCCGCGCCGAGAGGCCTACTCGAGCGAGACCAGCTCCATGTGGAAGAACATCTGCAACGGATTGAGCAGGAAGCCCTTCACATTAGCCCGCGCCGCCCGGACCTGATTCGTATGGTTGATGAAGATCCAGGGCGCGTCGTCGTGGAGGATCTGGTTGGCCTGCTCGTACAGCTTCGCCCGCTTGGCCTGGTCGGTCGTCTGCCGGGCCTGCTGCAGCAGGCGGTCGTACGCCGGATTGTGATGGCGGCCCGTATTGTTGACCCGGGCCTTGTTGCTGGCGGCGTCCCACTCGAACAGGTCGCCCAGGAAGTTGTCCGGGTCCCCGTTGTCCCCTGACCAGCCGGCGATGGCGAACCCCTGCCAGGGCTGGTGGCGGAACCGGTCGAGGAACGCGCCCCACTCGTACTGGGTGATCTTGGTTTGCACGCCGACCTTGGCCAGGTACCCCTGCACGGCCTCGCCGAGCTTCGCCCCGCCGATCGGGTTGTAGCCGCGCGGGTTGGCGTAGACCATCATCTCGGTGGAGAAGCCGTTCGGGAAGCCCGCCGCCTTCAGCAGCTCCCGGGCCTTCGCCGGATCGTACGGATAGGGCTTCACGGCCGTGTTGTAGCCCCACAGCACCGGGGGCATGCCTTGGCTCGACGTCGTCGCCCCGGCGTAGAGGCCCTTGTTGATCGCGTCCTTGTCCACGGCGTAGTTCATCGCCTGGCGGACCCGCTTGTCCTTGAAGGGGCCGAGGTCGTTGGACATCGCCACGCCGAGGATCGTCAGCCCCGCGGCCTTGTACAGCTTGAGATCCTTGCTGCGCTCGACGCGCGCGTAGTCCGAGGGCGGCACGTCGGCCAGGATCTGCACCTCGTTCCGCTCCAGGGCCAGCATCCGCGTGGCGCTCTCCGGCATGATCTTGAAGATGATGCGGGCGACCTTGGGACGCCCGCCCCAGTAGTCCGGGTTGGCTTCGAGCGTGATGTGGTCGTTGCGCACGGCTTCGACGAACTTGAAGGGCCCGGTGCCCACGGGGTGCTGGCTGGCGTCGCAATTGTACTTCTTGGTCGCCTCAGGGCTGACAATGCCCTGCCAGACCATGGCGATGCTGCTCAGGAACGGCGCGTTCGGCTGCGGGAAGGTGAAGCGCAGGGTATAGTCGTCGACGACCTCCATCTTGGCCACGCTGCCGTCCTTGGCCGAGCCGAAGGTGAACTCATCGTAGGAGTCAACCTTGCGGTCGATGACGTAGCAGGGGTTCTTCGGGTTGATCGCCCGGTCGAGATCCTCCGCAACGGTGCGGGCGTTCATCGGGGTGCCGTCGTGGAACTTCACCCCGCGTCGCAGCTTGAAGGTGAAGACCTTGCCGTCCGGCGAGACCGTCCAGGACTCGGCGAGGCCGGGGCCGATCTCGCTGCTGCCCGGTTTGTAGTTCACGAGCGAATCGTAGATCGCCGACATCACGAAGCCGGACTCGTTGTTCTGAACCTGCTGGGGATCGAGTCCGGTCTGATCCGCCCCGATGGCGATGACCAGCGTCTTCGGCGCCTGCGCGACCGCGTATCCACCCAAACCGACGACGGACAGCGCTGCGGCCAGCAATACCGGCAGCGCCCGACGGAGCATCAGGCCTCTCATAAGTCCCCTCCTCTGCGGGTGTGGAATGAAGGGGACTTCGCGGACTGTCAATATCCTCCTCTTCACCGTCCTGACGCGCGGCGCAGCGGTCACGGCGGGGCGGGGCGTGGGCAAGGCCTCGGTGAACGCGGCCCGGGCTACTCCTCGGTCTGCGGGGCCGCCTGCTGCGTGCGATCGGCGTCCTTCTTGCGCTCCTCGGCCCGGCGGGCCTCGCGCTCCACCCACTCCTCGGGCGTCCAGGTGCCGACCCACAGCTCCAGTGGATCTCGATGGCGCTCCGTCACGATGTCACCCCCCTGGAAAAACGGCGCGACGCCCCCGCGGAATGCGGAGGCGTCGCGGCCTCGCTGTCGGCGCCATCATACGCACCGTGCGGCCGGGTGTCAAGCGCCGGCCCCGGCGCGCTAGCTCGGGAACTGCTCCGTCCGGATCGTACAGCGCTCCACCCGGCCGGCATCCACGCGCGCGCCCAGGCCCGCCGTCCGAGGGACGGTGATCGTCCCGTCGGGGTTAAGCGTGACAGCCGGGTCGATGAGGTCCTCGTGGAAGTAGCGGTCGCTGGCCGAGATGTCCGCCGGCAGGACGAAGTTGGGCAGCGAGGCGAGCGCGATGTT
>DASUAK010000281.1:0-8856 GCA_035763845.1 bacterium
CTCGCCCTCGGCTCGCAGACCATCGGCTCCACCGTCCGCCCGGCCGCGTACTGCGGGATCGTGGGGCTGAAGGCGACCTACGGCCGGATCAACACCGAAGGCGTCACCCCGCTGTCGTGGAGCCTCGACCACGTCGGGATCCTCACACGCACGGTCGAGGATGCGGCCCTCGTGTTCTCTGTTCTCGCAGAGCCGCGCGATCCGGAGCATCCGGCATCCCCGGGCCCGCCCGCGCCGCCGCGTCTGGGTATCCCGAGGGCGCTGGTGGAGGCGTACGCGTCCCCGGAGGTCCGGGCGCATCTTGACGAGGTCGCCGGAGTCATCCGCCGCGCTGGGGCGAAGGTCGCGGATGTGGAGCTCCCTGAGTCGGCCTCGCGGATCTTCGACGTGGGCCGCCTCATCCTGCGGGCAGAGGCCGCAGCCTATCACCGGCACTCGTTCCCGGAACACGCGGCGGATTACCCGCCAAGGATCCGGGAGCTGGTCGAGAGTGGGGGAGCCGTCTCCGCCGTCGCCTACATCGCAGCCAGCGAGGAGCGGTACCGGTTTCGGCGGGAGATGCACGCGACGTTCGAGCGCTGCGACGTGCTGCTGCTGCCTCCTGCGCCCACGCCTGCGCCGCCGCGGTCGGAGGGGACGACGGGAGACCCGGTCTTCTGCGCGCCCTGGAGCTTCGGAGGGTTTCCCTCGATCGGTCTCCCCAGCGGCCTCTTGCAGGAAGGCCTGCCCCTGGGGATCCAACTGGTGGCGCCGATGGTCGCCGAGCAGCGCCTGTTCGATGCCGCCCGGTGGTGCGAGTCGGTGCTCGGGTTCGCCGCCGCGCCACCGCTCTGAAACCTCCGTCTTGGGTCCCCCGTAGTATCCTCTAGAGTCCACCCAAGAAACGAGGAATCGATCAAATGTTCTGGAGGAAGGTGATTGCCGGTGCCGTGCTGCTCTTGCTGCTGCTCGCCGCGGTGTCGGCCTGGGCGGCTGAAACCGTCCGCGTCTTCGTCGACGGCCGGGCCATCAACACCAACCCACCCGCGGTGATCATGGACGGCCGCGTGATGGTTCCCCTGCGCGGGACCTTGGAGGCGATGGGCGCGCAGGTCTCCTTCAACCCGCCGCGTGCGATCTACGTGACGCGCGGGGAGCGCCTCATCGAGCTCGAGATCGGCCGCCGCTTCGCGCTCGTCGACGGCCGCCAGTACATGCTGGATGCGCCGCCCGTGGTCGCCGGAGGCTACACGCGGATCCCCCTGCGTTTCGTGGGAGAGGCGCTCGGCGCGAAGGTGACCTTCAACCGATCGGCGCGCACCGTCGACGTCGTGACCACGCCTGCTGTCGCGCAGGCGCCCATCCCGCAGCCCGTGCCCGCTCCGCTCCCGGCCCCGCCGGAGCCTCAGCCGCTGCCGTCGCCGTTCCCAGTTCCCGAGCAGGCCAGGCCGGCGAAGCCGACGCTGGTCCTCCCGCTGCCGGGCACGTCGGTGGGGAATCCCCTGTCGGTCCAGGGCGCCGCATCCGGCGCGGTCCGTGTCCGCGTCACGGTGTCCGTGCCGGTCGTCGGTCTGCCGATCGGATCATCGGAAGCCGCGGTGCTCCCGTTCGTCGGCCTGTTCTCGGCGAACGTCGGCTATCCGTCGCTGTTCAGGGGCCTGCCCTTGACGGTGAGCGCGGTGGCGATCGACGCGAGCGGCAGGGAGTCCGAGCCTGCCACGGTGGTCGTGCGCCAGGGCTAGACGACCGCTCGTGAAGATGCGAACGCCCAGGGTGGCTCGGGCGCCACACCTGGGCGTTCGTCCGTTCGCCGAGCGTCCTACTCGACGACGAACTCCTTGAACGACAGGACCTTTCCGTCCTCGGTGCGGGCTTCGACCCGCCACTCGCCCAGCCACTCGGGCTGGATCCGCTTGCTGCTCCAGGTCCGGAAGCGGGACGACCGCACCTCAAGGGGGACCGTCGCCATCGTGCGGCCCTTCCAGATCCAGACGTGCTGGATGGTCCCCGGCCCGCCGTGGACCTCCGTGAAGTAGATCAGCGCACCCACGTCCGACTTGATGGGCGCCGCGGCTTCCACGGGCGATCGGTTCTCGACCGCCGTGGCCAGAACGTCCATGGCGACGGTCATGCCCGCCTCCGGCATTGCCTCCTGCGCGGCCGCAGGTGCGGCCAGCAGGCTCACCACCAGCATCAACACGCTGATCCTCATAGGATCACGAACCTTTCTGTGGGGGATGCCAGATCGGCTCACCCAGACTTATGCCCGGTGGGTGAATGCTCTCAGACGCCGAAACCCACCATGGGATGCTCGACGTCGCGTTCGTCGGCCACTTCGCGCGGGACCGCCTTGTCATTGCGGGCGAGGCCCAGATGGCCTCCGGCGGGGGTGTGTACTACGGCTCGATGGCGGCGCGGCGGCTCGGCCACTCCGTGGCCGTCGTGACCCGGCTGCACCCGGACGACTTCCACTACCTGGACGAGCTGCGCAGCGAGGGGATCGCCGTGCACGCCGCCGGGGCGCCGCAGACGACCGGGATCGAGAACGTCTACCCCGAGCACACGATGGATCGCCGCGTCTGCCATCCCCTGGGATCGGCCGGGCCGTTCAGCGCCGAGGATCTGCCCGAGCTCGGCGCCCGCGTTACTGTCATCACGCCACTGATGGCGGGCGAGGTGTCCGGCAGGATCGTGCGCCTCCTCGCCTCCCGGGGCCCCATCGGGGTGGACGTCCAGGGGTTTGCCCGGGTGCCCGCGGGCGGTATGCTGATCACGAAGGACTGGTCATCGAAGCAGTCCGATCTGGGAGCCGCGACGTACCTCAAGGCGGACGACGCGGAGGCGGAGGTGCTCACGGGCTCGACGGACCTGCGGGAATCCGCCCGTGTGTTCGCCGGCATGGGACCCCGCGAAGTCGTCCTGACGCACGCCCGCGGTGTCCTGGTCTACGCGGGCGGCCGGTTCTACCAGGCCCCCTTCACGCCACGGGAGGTCCGGGGCCGGACGGGCAGGGGAGACACCACCTTCGCCACCTACGTGGCCACCAGACTGCGGGCGGACGCGGACTATGCCTGCCGCCTGGCCGCGGCCGTCGGGTCCCTGAAACTGGAGCAGCCAGGCCCCTTCCGGCTGACCCTGGCCGACGCCGAAGCCCGCATGGCCTAAACCCGGTCTATCCCCCCCTCCCCCCGGGCACGTCCCTGTCGAATCCCGAAAGGAGGAGGCACACGTGAGAGCTGTCCGATTGCTGTCGGTAGGCTTGATCGCCGCCATGCTCCTGGTCCCCATGACCGTGGCATGGGGGGCGCAGCCCCCGAAGGTCAAGACGGTGAGCGCCGGGCAGACCTACTGCCCCTCGCGCACCATCGTCAACAACAAGATCGCGATCCGCCACGGCGCCTGCTACACGCTCTTCGTCATGCGGGACGCCAAGCGCACCTACCTGGTCTTCGCGGCCAAGGACGCGAAGCTGGCCCCCGGGCAGGCCGTCCGGGTCAGCACGCCCGCCGGCGCGGCGGTCGTGAAGAAGGCCAAGTACAAGATCCCGATCAAGGCGAGCGGCGAGGTCGTGCCGGTCGGGTCCATCCGGGTCGTCGGGGCGCGGGTCGAGGACTTCGGGACCCGCGTGTCCATCATGGTCCTCGGCACGCCGGTGAGCAGCCTGCAGGTGATGTTCAGCGTCAGGCTGACCAGCTCGAAGTAGGTCGCGCAACCCTTCGCGCGCAGCTGACTGCCGGGGGCCACGTGGTCTCCGGCAGTTCGTTTCACGGCCGGTTCAGGTCAGGGGCACTTCAGCAGGGCGGAGCCGTAGCGCTCCTTGGGCAGATGGGCTCCGGCGGCCTTGAAGTACTCGATCCAGAAGGCCTGGATGGCAAGGAAGCGGTCGGGGGAGATCCCGCCCGAGCGGGCCGCGCCCGCGCCGACCACGCAGACCTCGACGTCCCGCAGGTCGGGCACATGCTTGGCCGCCCGCTCCCGTTCGACGATCTGATTGATACGCGCGGGGGTCAGCGCCTCGCGGGCGAAGTCGTAGCGGCCGGACTGCTCGATCATGTCCGAGAAGAGGACGAGCACCCGGGGGCTGCCCTCGTACGAGGCGAAGGCCCGCTCCGCCAGCTGCAGGGCGTCCATCACGCTCGTGCCCTGGCGCCGGGAGGGGCGGGCGGTCACGATCATCTGCGCCTGCCGGGCCACCGCTTCCCGCTGCGCCTTGATGCGCCGGTCGTAGCCGAGACGGTTCTCCGTCAGGGGATCGTACCGTGAGAACGACGCCATGATCGGAAACGAGGAGTGCGCGAGCGGGTTGTCGTCGATGATGTCGACGGCAAGGGTCCCCCCCGCCGTGAGCCCTTCGAGGATCTTGCCGAAGTCCCTGAGGTACTGCCCTCGGATCGACCCGGCGGCGGTGCTGGCGGTCAGATCGAAGAGCACGACCGTCACGGGATTGGCCTGGTTCCGCCTCCCGCAGGCGGAAGCGAGGAGCATGATCAGGAGGGTGAGGAGGACGAGTCGACGGGTCATCAGGGCGGTCAGGGTGTGGGTTGCCGGCTGGAGGTCAGGACCTGACTGGTGGAGACGAGGTCCGGCACCTCGGGGCAGTACCAGTCGAGCACCTGGATCGTCAGCGGCATGGTGAACTCGGGGTGCTGGGCAAAGATCGGCGGTGTGACCTTCTCCTTGCGGCCCTCGAGGTTCCCCATCCGGTACTCCTGGAGGAGCTCTTCGAACTCGTTCTTGAAGATCTGCGCCTCGTGCATCACGGCCTGCAGGGCCTTCTGGCGCCCCGCCACCATGTACTGCAGGCGGATCTCCAGCTTCTCCCGCCGGCGCTGGAGCCGCGTCATGCGCCGCTTGAAGCGCTGCAGGGGAACCTCCGTGGCCCGGATCTGCTTCGCCACCGGATCGTGCGTGAAGTACGACAGCACGGTGGCCATCGTGAAGATGAGAAGGTTGATCAGCACGAAGGCGGCGGTCACGGTGCTCGGACTGATGCCCGCCTGGCCCAACCCGGTGATGTACGCCTGCCGGACCAGGGCGATCGCCAGGATGGCGCCGACCGGGGCGGCGATACAGACGATCAGCAGCGCCAGCTGCACCCGGGTCGGCCGCTCCAGCGAGATCAGGATGCCCAGGACGTGCGCACTGCCGACCAGGGAGGCCGCCAGGACGAGGGTCATCACGTACGTGAGGAGCTCGGCCTCGCCGAACAGCCGGAAGGCGATCGCGTTCAGGGGGAACTCGCCCAGCAGGACCGCCGCCATGAACAGCCCGTACGCGAGCGGGCTCATCCGCCAGTCGTTGTCCCGGCCGCGCTTGGCATAGCGGACCTTCCGCTCCAGTTCGATGGTGTTGGCGTTCTCTTCGTGGACGTCCTGGAGGCGACGGACCTCGTACTCACCCTCGGTCAGGGAGACCTTGAGCATGCGGACTTCGCGCAGCATGCCGCAGTAGCGGCCCTTCAACTGTATGTCGCGCTGAGACCAGCGGCGGGCCAGCTTCTCGAACTCCCGGTCCGCCGTCTGCTTCAGGCGGAATTCCCCGGGCGGGAAGTTGGAGGCTTCCTCCGGCCCCGGAACCCCCTGCGCGCCGTCATAACGGCCGCGGCGCCTGGCCTGAACGCGGCGGAAATACCAGCGGATCGGACCGATCGGACCCGGCATAGTGTACCCCTCCCGGATATCTCCCCTATTGCCCGGAGAGGCAGGAATTTACCCGGCGCGATTCCCTGGTCTACGGGGAGGACGGCGAGGGCATCCTCGTGACGAGCAGCCATGGGCAACAGGGTGATGGAGCGGACGAATCCCGGAGGCCGGACGGTCTCGCGGCATCTGACCCCCCGCGCCGTGCGTCGCACGCGGAAGAGAGCGCTGCGGGCTGCGGCGAAAACCTCGACGGCTCCGATGGTCGCGGCGCGGCGCCAGGCTGCCGCCCGCGCGAAGGTCCACCCGAAGGTTGCCCGGCCCAAGACGGCCAAGCCGAAAACCTCCGTCCCGAAGGTCGCCGCGACGAAGACCATCAAGAAGAGGGTGGTGGCCGCACCGAAGGCTGTCAAGGCGAAGGGCGCCCGGCGCAGGGCGGCCAAGGCGGAGAATGCCAAGGGGAAGACGCTCAAGCCGAGGACGCTCAAGCCGAAGTTCGCCGGGCGAAGGGGCACGACGGGCAAGGCAGCCGCGACCAACGTTGCGACGCCGGTTCCCGCGCACGCGAAGGCTCCTGCGCCCGTGCCGGCGCCGGCCACCGCGGCGGCTCCCCCCGCGCCTCCGGTGCCCGAACCGCAGAAGCCCGCCGAGCCCCGGCGTGACCCGCTCGACTATCTGCAGGACGGGGCCGTGGAGTGGGGGATCAAGCGGGAATAGGCCGGCCCGCGATCACCGCACCGCCGCCGAGTCGTTCTTGTAGTCCTTCTGGATCAGCCACTTCCGAGGGTCGGCTTCCACCCGGGTCACCGCTTTGGGCGTGGTCGCGGTCGCCGTCACCTCGCCGTTCGCGGGAACCTCGACCTTCTGCACGTGAGTCTCCCCGTCCATGAAGAACCCGACCTCGACCGGCATCCGGCCGGTGCCGAGGTTCCGGATGACGGCGGTGGTCGTCACTCCGCCCGCGGCGGCGGCGGTCCGGATCTCGCCCACCGTGTAGTCGGGCAGCACCTTCTCCTGGATCCACTGCTGGAAGAACGCCTCCAGCGGCTGGCCCGCCGCCTTCTCCATTGCTTCCTGGAAGTCGGAGAGGCGCGCCGCCCGTCCCCGGGTGGCCTGGAAGTACGCGGACAGCCCCTGCTTGAAGGCTTCGTCGCCCATGAGACCCCGCAGCATGTGCAGGACCAGCGCGCCCTTCGAGTAGATGACGCTGCGGGCCGCTCCCCGGTAGTTCGTGAAGGTGATGGATGCGATGGAGGGCTCGGTCCGCGTCCCGGCGACCCGGCCGTACCGGTCCCGCTCCTCCTGCAGCTCCCGCCCGAATGCCGCGGGACCGAGCACGGACTCGACCGTCATCAGCGCCAGGTACTCGGCGAAGCCCTCCGACAGCCAGATGAAGGCGATACCTTTGGGGACCGTCTGGCTCGGCGTGTAGCTGTGCGCCGCTTCATGCGCCATGAGCAGGAGCAGGAAGGAGTCGCGGTTGTCGTTCCCGGGAAAGCCGTTCGTGAACGCGCGGTCGTCGATCAGGAGGAAGGCCGGATACCCGATGCCGCCGGCCACGGCGAGCAGCGAGGTCGTGCGCAGTTCGGTGTACGGGAACGGGTACAGCAGGCTGCCGAGGAACCCGACGGAGCGGCCCAGGAAGCCGGCCAGTTTGTCGAGGTTGCGGTCTTCCCTGGCCGGAACGTAGAACTGCATCTTCACGCCCTGCACCTCCCGGTCCCGCGCCGTGTGGCGGCGTCCGCCCGCGACGGCGATCCAGGGCACGGCGACCTCCGAGTCCCACGTCGTCGTGTTGCCATCCCGCGACACCATTCTCCCGGTGGCGCTGACGCCGTACCCCGCGGGAGCGGTCAGCTTCAGCGTGACCCGGCCCAGGTTGGCCGAGAAGTCGCCGAACGGGCTCACCAGGACGGGATACAGCGTTCCCTCCGAGACGAGGATCGACTCGTCGTAGATGTACAGGGGCTGGCCCTCGTGCTGGAACGTCACGGGCACCTTGGCGCCCGCCGGCAGCGCCGGATCGAACGTCAGGACCAGGGTGTCTCGCTGGCGCGACTGCGCGACGGCGTATCCCGGGGCGCCGACCCCGGTCAGCTTCATGTCCGAATCGAAGAAGAAACGTGCGGTGCCCACGGCGTCGGGCGCGGTGACCTCGAGCATCGCCGTCGCCGTTCCCCGCAGCGTCCCTCTGGAGAGGAAGCGAACGTCGCCCGTTTCCGTGAACTCATAGCGGAGCGGGACGGGAGCGACGGTCGCCGTGACGTCGAACGAACGGATGACGAGCTCGTCCAGGGTGTTCTGCGACGCTGCGGGGCGGTACGGCACAGCCACGAGGCCGGCGATGCCGACCGCGATGACGATCCGGAGCGCAGCGTTCATGGGATCCTCCGAGGCAGCGATCTACGGGATGACAAGCGGGCCTATTCTATCGGTTAGTACCGTGCTGAGACAAGTGCTACTTAAGGGCACGGCGGAGAGGAACCGTGAGCGACGCGGCCACCGCCGGGTCATGCCTGGCCACCTCGTCCAATAGCGCGTCCGCGGACGCCGCGAGGGCCTGCCGGAGCTCCCCCGCATCCAGCGAGGCGATGAGTGACCGCTGCAGGGACGTTCTGAGCTCGACCGGCAGGGCATCGAACCCCTTTCCGGCAGTGGTCGGCAGGCCGAGCCGGATGCCGGCAAGGGTGAAGATGTGATCCCGGAGAGCGGAGATAAGGTGCACAGCCTGCCAGAGCCGCTCCCGCTCGATCGACGCCCGGGCGTGCAGAACGTGATGCCAGGCGATGCCGATCAGCCGGCGCGTGTCGGGGGCCGGCAGCGCGGGCGGCTTGCCCGGGACCCCGAAGACGAGGCTGAAACTGGGCGTGTATGGGCCGAAGGCGGACGCCGGCGTGAAGGAGATGTCCACTTCCAATCCGTCGGGCAGCAGGAAGGCGCGGAACAGCGAAGGCCCGAACGGCAGGTCCCAGTAGTGAACGGCCTGCCAGTCCCGTTCCAACGACATTGTCCAGTCCGCGAGCACGGCATCCCGGTCCGCGCCATCAGCGAGGCCGAAGGCGAGGTCGATATCGGACCACGCGTCCTCGCCGCTCTGCGCCGCCGATCCGGTGATCGCCGCGGCCACGATCCGCTCATCGCGCCGCGCTCCGTCCAGCAGCTGCCTGCGCACCGCGTCACGCCGCGCCGGTGTGAACACACCTGCCCGTTTCCATCCCCGGGCGTTGCCGTCCTGTAC
>DASUAK010000282.1:0-2234 GCA_035763845.1 bacterium
CCGCGCCCAAGACGGCGGGGCCGGGGATCGCTCCCCGGCCCCGGCTGACATGACCGATGATGAGCTCTAGCGGAACGAGGTCACCAGCTTGACCACCGGGTCGTCGGCGATCCGCCACAGCTCTTCGATCACGGCCTTGAAAGCATCGTAGCCGATGCCGGCCTCGGTGGTGAACACGAACTTGAAGCCCACGTCCCCTTCGGTGTCGATGAAGTAGGCGCCGAAGGCGTCCTCGTTCTCCTCGAGCATCCGGCGCATCAGGCCCGCGCGGTCACTCGCCGCCGCGACGGCCAGGTACTTCCCGCCCACTTTGGGATAGGCGAGGAGATCGACCACCGAGTTCTTGGGGTCGTTGTAGATGTAGATCTCCACGCGCTCGGCCCGCTGGAGGCCGGAGGACTTCGTCACGATGAGCAGGTTGGGATCCTTCTCCGCACGCTTCCAGCTCAGGCCCATGCGGTCGAGATACCCGGCCAGCGCTTCGGTCGACGTCCCCTGCGCGTCCGCCGTGCGGGTAAGGATCAACGGCACGACGGCTGCCACCACGAGGAGGCCCAAGACGGCTGCCCCCGTCCATCCGCGCACTCCCATGTCAGCGGCCCCCGATCTGTTTGAGAATGTCTACACGGGCGTGACATACCCTGGCCCGCCGGGGGCTAGACGCGGGACGATCGGAAGCCGGTGTGCGGTGATCTCAGAGGTACTTGATCGGGTTGACGGGCCGGCCGTTGATCCGCACCTCGAAGTGCAGGTGCGGGCCGGTGGAGCGGCCGGTCGATCCCACGTGGGCGATGAGCTGGCCCTTCGTGACGCGCTGGCCGGAGCGGACGAGCAGCCGCGAGTTGTGGCCGTACAGGGTCTGCAGGCCGCTGCCGTGGTCGATGATGACGGCCTTGCCGTAGGCGTGGTACCAGCCGGAGAAGACGACCAGGCCGTCCCGGGCTGCTGTGACCGGCGAGCCGTGGGGCGCGGCGATGTCGATGCCGTCATGGTGCCGCCAGCGGCGCCACCCGAAGCGGGAGGTCAGCCGGCCGCGGGCGGGCCAGATGAAGCCCTGGGCCAGCGCCGCGACCGAGGAAGCGGCGGAGTCGGCGAGCGACTGCGCCACGCGCCGGGGCGTGATCGAGGCCATGTTGTACACCGGCACCCGCAGCCGCTGGCCGGCCCGGACGTAATCGGCGCGCTCCAGGCCGTTCAGGGAGACGATCTCGTCGATCGTCGGGCCGTAAGTCTGGGAAACGTCCCACAGGGTCTGCCCGTCGTACAGGCGGATGGTGATGATCCGGGCTCCCGGGCGCAGCTTCACGGAGGTCTTCCTGGGGGCGGGGGCGGCGGCGGCCCTGGGGGACGCGGCGCTGCCCGACGGGATCACGAGCGACTGGCCGATGCGGAGGACGGTGCCGTCCGCGAGATGGTTGGCATCCAGGATCTCTTCGATCGTCGTGCCGTATTCGGCCGCCAGCGACCACAGGGACTGGCCCTGGCGGACCACGACCGTGACGATCTTCACGGGCTCCTCGACGGGGGCGGCGGCCGGCTCCTCCTCGGGGCCGCCGATGGCCAGGGGCGCCGCCGCGGCGGCCGCGCCGGGGCGGACCGCGGAGAGCACCCGCTCCACCCGGGCTTCGGTGATGGCGCGGTTCAGGAAGGGCTCGGGGTCTTCCGCGCCGGCGAACGGAACCGGCTCAACGGGCTGAAAAAGAAGGGCGAGTATGATAAGAGCACATGCGTAGCGACCTGCCGTTGCCGCCTGCATCCGCCCACCTGCGCCGCTTCAGGATGGCCGAAGGAAGAACGCCGGATGGAGCGCCGGGCCCCTGACCGGCTCTCCACGGGGGGTCGCTTGGGGGGATCCGAAACGACCCTGGGTTTGGGTTCGGGCTCGCTTTACGTGAGTCCTGCCCTGAAGTCGGGGGGCCTAGACTGGGGGCGGAGGGGGGCCCCCGGATGCCCGGGGCCCCCTCCGGCTACTGGACGTCTTCTTCCGAGCTCTTCACGATCGAGCGGAGGAAGGCCTGATTGTTCGCTGTCTTGCGCAGGCGGTCGAGAATCAGCTCCGTCATCGCCACGGTGTCGAGCTGCTCCAGGCTCTTGCGCAGGACCCAGACCTTGCGCAGCTCCTCCTCGGTGAGCAGCAGCTCCTCGCGCCGGGTGCCGCTCATCTTGATGTCGATGGCCGGGAAGGTGCGCCGCTCCTGGAGCTTGCGGTTCAGGTGCAGCTCCATGTTGCCGGT
>DASUAK010000283.1:0-5913 GCA_035763845.1 bacterium
TGCCCGTGACGATCGACCGGCCGGTCGGCACCATCCCGACCGTCCCGCCGCCTTCCACCTGGATGTTGCCGCTGATGCGCAGGGTGCTGTCCGCGACCAGCCCGCCGTGCACGATGGCGCTGCCGGCACCCAGGGTCATGGTGCCGTTGACGATGATGGTGCCCCAGTATTCGAAGTCGCCGTTCACCGTGAGGTCGCCGTTGACCACGATCGTGCCGTGCCCCTTCAGGTTGCCGTTGATCGTCCAGGTGCCGTCCAGGACGACGTTCACCGCGCGCGTAACCGCCGGGTTGGGCGCGGTGCACGCCGGCTCGATGGCCATGTTGGGCATCTTGCAGCCGATGTCGCTGACGAAGCCCGAGGGCTCGTCGCAGTTGATCGGCGTGGTGTTGAGGACGCCGGGTCCGGCCTTCTTGCAGTCGAAGTTCTGGTTGACGGAGTCGATCTCCGGGAAGGGGGGGACGGCCCCGAACGTCGGGTTGCCGAACAGGTTGGGCTCGTTGCCGTTCGACAGGCAGTAGATGTCGGAGCACGGATCGCCGTCGCGCTTCACCATCGTCATCTTCGCCTCGTCGAACCGCCAGTACATGTTGAACCAGTGCTCGAAGACGATGGTCTTGAACAGGCGCGTGCGGAAGGTGCCGTCCTCCGCTTCGAACGTCTGCTGATCCAGCTTCCAGACCAGCCCGCACGGGTAGACGCCGGGGATGACGGCCTGCTCGACGCCTCCGGCAACGTCGGTGTCGAAGCCATACTCGTTGTGGTTGATCTGATACCCGCCTGCCACGCAGGCGGCGTCGGTGTCGCACGGCGCGGTGGCCAGGATGCCGTTCAGCTGCGTGGTGGGCAGGGGCGGGCCGCCCCCGGCCGGGCAGGAGTCCTTCCACTGGTCGATCGTGCGGCCCAGCGACGTCGTCAGCGGCTCACCGCGGCGCTGCCCCGCGAACCAGCGGTCGGTTTCGCCGGGGTTCAGCGGCGCGCACCCGGGGTCATCGTAGCACGGGCCCACGCCGCCGGGGTTCACCTTGCGGACGCGCCACCCCGCGTAGGTGATCGCGGGCGGCTCGGTGCAGCCGGGGGCCTGCGTCGGGTAGCTCTTATACTCGATGAAAGTGCGCGCGTAGGCGTCGCCGCAGATGATGTCCGCGGAGCCCTGCTGGATGACGCTGGCCGCGAAGGTGATGTTGGGCGGGAAGGAGATCATGCGCTGCAGCACCAGGGCGCTGAGCCGCCGCCGCGCGCGGCCCACCGTGGCGTCGGAGCGGATCTCCAGGTACGCAGAGTTCGTCCCGACGAAGTTTCGGATGACCCGCACGGTAACGTTCGGGTCGGTGCCGCCGTTGACGTCGATGGAGCCGCGCCAGTTGGGCTGGGTCATGAACGGGCGGCCCTCGGCGATGCGCATCTTCCCTTCCTCGATGCCTGCCTGGGCCAGCTCCAGGGCCTTCGCGCTGTCCCGCTGGATGCCGGCGATGACGATCTCGTTGCCCGTCACCGACAGCATGGACGTGATGAGGATGAACGTCAGCGTCATGAACAGCAGGACGGTGACGAGCGCCGCGCCCTCCTGATTGCTCAGCCTGTGCCGCATCTGTATCACCTGCACCCCGCTCGCAAGTTCCTCCCGCATCAGAGTTTGGGAGGCCTAGTTCCGCGTCTGAACCTGGCCCGGCAGCCGCATCTCCTGCGGCGGCAGGTCGGATCCCTGGACGATCTCCCTGCCCTTCGCCTTCAGCGTCACGGTGACCCGGGCCCCGGAGACATCCAGCGTCACGTCGAACGCCTCGATGTGCGTGGCTACGGCGTTCCCGCCGGTCAGGCCGTCCGGGCTCGGCAGGGCGTCGCTGGGCGAGGCAAGGTTGCCCTCCACCCGCCGCAGCTCGTAGGTGCCGTCGCTCTCCGGGTCGATCGCATAGTACCCGATCCAGCGCTGCCAGATCGGCGTGTACGTGCCCCGCGGCGGGAGAGGCTCGGGATCGCTGTAGGGCGGCGCGGTCACGCCCACGTTGGAGAAGCACCGTGAGTCGTAGAGCGGATCCGTCGTCGCCCGCACGTAGAGGCAGAACTTCGCCGAATCCTGCTGCAGGCGCGCGGAACGGAAGACCACGGACGGGGATGTCGCCCCCACCGCGACCTCCGTCGCGCCGGATTCGCGGATCTCGCGGGCGATGCGCTCGGCCGCGATGCGCGCGTTCTGCTGCACGTCCACCGCCAGCTCGGCCTTGCGCGAGCTGCGGTTCGTGCCGATGAAGACCGCGTCGATGAGGACGATGAACATGGCGAACACGCCCACCGCCACCACCAGCTCGATGAGCGTGATGCCCCGCTCGCCGCGCCGTGCCGCGCGTGCGCTCATGGCGATGCCCCCACGAAGAAGCGCTCCATGATCAGCGCGCGCTCCACGCCGCGCACTGTCCAGGTCAGCCGGGCCTGGGCCCGCACGACGTACTCGGGCGCGGGGCTGGGCAGCGTGAAGCTGCACGCCCGCGGCGGACTGCTCAGGTCTGACGTGCCGGACGGCTCGGCGCACTTGTATACCTTGGCGGTGTCGTCCCAGTACCAGCGCTCCAGGCGCAGCTCCATCTTGCTCCACTGCAGCTGGTAGGGCTCGCCCGGCGGCGTCGGATACACGCCCCACGCGCCGTACCCGGCCGGCAGCTCGACCTCGGGGCTGCAGCCCGCCCCCTTGCAGTAGGTGCCGGGCGCTGCGGCCGCGTTGCCCTTGCTCTGCACGTACTCCTGGAGGGACTGCAGGTAGACGCTGCCCGCGGTGTAGTCGCGGGCGACCCGGGCCGTGATGAAGGCGCTCGGGAAGCCTTCCAGGAATCCGCCCGCATCGGACGCGCCGATCACGCCGAGCGCGCCGATCGCGATCACGGCGAAGATCGCCAGCGACACCAGGATCTCGAGCAGGCTGAAGCCCTGCTGGTTGCGCATCATCGGTTGACCGTCACCCGCCCCGTGGCGGCGTTGACTGCGACCTCCCACTCCGGCCCGCCGCTGCGGGCCCGGATCTTCACCTCACCGCCGTCGGTGAGATACCCGAGCGATTTGAAGACCGTGCAGTGATGGCCCGGGTCGGCCGGGGTGCTGCAGCCGGGAAACCCGCTGCCGCCGGCCATGTGCACGATAACCGGCCACTCGGGGTCCTCCACGCGCCGCACCTCGAACCATGTCGTCGTGCCGGGCTCCCGCACCCAGTAGCGCAGGCCGCCCGGGGCGCTCGAGCCGTTCGTGTAGAACTCGAACATGACGTCCACCTGGTCGGAAGTGGACAGCGCCTGCGCGGTCCGCAGCTCGGCGATAAGCATGCTCGTCGCCTTGCGGAGCGTGAAGGAGTCGGTGGCCTGGCGGATGCCGGGGATGAGCATGGCGAGGACGATCGCGGCGATGGACACCACCACGACGAGCTCAATGAGAGAAAAGCCCGCACTGGGGCGCAGTTTTCCCATACCCCTGGACCCTGGTGAGTTCATGCCCCACCCCCCGAGGGGGTAGACACCCGCAGGTCGTCCAGCAGCACCACCTGGAGCTCGCGCACCTGCCGCAGCGCGGGGGCGTTCCCGACGAAGACCTCCGCCCCGTCGACGAGAGCGGTGGCCAGCTGGACCGCCTCCGGTGTGGCGAGTTGGTAGCGCGCCCGCAGGGAGGCCGCCAGCTCGGTGATGGCGATGTCGCTGCGGCGCAGCTCCAGATGCGGGAAGGTCGCCAGCGCCATCTTGTAGCTCTCCACCGCGACGTGGTGTCCGAGCTGCTGCGGGCGGGTCAGGATCTCGACAAGCGCCAGCGACGACGTCACCCCCGCCACGGTGCCCTGCTCGATCAGGCGGAACAGCTCGGAGGTGATCGGGAAATACACCGGGTGCTTGCTCAGATGGTAGATGAAGCAGATCGTGTCCAGCCCAACGCGGCGAGCCCCGCCGAGCGCGCGGCGCAGCGGCGAAGCAGCCGCAGCCGCCCCATCTGCTTCGACGGCGCCGACAGCCCCGCGGTCCCGGCGGTTCACCGCTGCCATGACTTCCGCTCTGCCTCCAGGTACTCGTCCACGTCCAGATCCTTCCAGACTTCCCGGTGCAGCCCGGCCAGGTGCGAGGTGTAGCTCGCCGGCCTGGGGATCAAGAGGATCCCGCGCCGGTTCACCTCCACGAGCAGCACGTCCCCCTCGTGGAGATCCAGGCGTTCCCGGACCTTCTTGGGCAGCACTACAGCGTAGCGCTTGCCGATCCGGACGGACGTCGCCATCGCCGTCAGACGATCACTCCAATTGTCTGAGGAGTAGAGAAGTATTCTGACAACTCCCGTCAGTCTCCTACCCGAGGAAAGAGCACGAAAGACGCCACGAAGCGGGAATCGGGGGTCCGGCTAGCGGAGGTACCACGCGATGACGGGGGCGGCGGCGAACCAGGCCGCCAGCGCCCCGACGGCCAGAGCGGGGCCGAACGGGATGGGATCCTTCCGCGACCGGCGGCCCGCCGCGATCAGGAGTAAGCCGGCGGCGGCTCCCGTGGTGAACGCCACGAGAAGCGCGAAGATCGTCGCGGGATATCCCAGGAAGGCACCAATCATGGCCGCCAGCTTGATGTCGCCGCCCCCCATCCCCCCACCGCTGGCGATCGCTATGAGTAGGAAGAAGGCCCCCGCGCCCGCGGCCGTGAGCACCGCGTCCGGCAGCCGGCCCTGGGGGATCGCCAGCAGCAGCCCCAGCAGCAGCCCCGGGTAGCTGATGACGTTCGGCACGATCTTGTGATCGAGGTCGATGAAGAAGATCGCGATCAGCATCAGCGTGAGCAGCGACGCCGCGGCGAATGCCAGCGTGGGGCCCTCGCGCAGCCACAGCGCCGTGAGCAGGATCGCGGTGAGGAGCTCCACGGCCGGGTAGCGCGGGCTGATCGGCCCCCGGCATTTCCTGCACCGCCCGCGGAGCAGCAGATAGCTCAGCACGGGGATGTTGTCCCGCGCGGCGATGGGCGTCCCGCAGTGGGGGCAGCGCGACCGGGGGGTGACGATCGACTCGCCGCGCGGCAGACGGTAGATGACCACGTTGAGGAAGCTGCCGAGCGCCGCTCCGACGACGAAGACGGCGGCGGCGAGGACCGGGGAGGTCACGCCGGCCTCCCTGCCTTGAACCGGCGCGCAGCCTCCCGCAGCCGGTGCGCCGCCTCGCGCGCCTTCACCCCGTCCTCCGGAGACGGGCGCAGTCCCCCGTAGCGAACGCGCTCGAAGACCTCGGTCACGTCCTCGGCGGGCGGCCGCAGGGCGTCCGGGACGGTTGCGAGGAACTCGCGCGGCGTGGCGGAGGGGTCGCGCGACAGCCCCCGCGCCTGGAGAGCGGCGAGCATCCTCGCGTACGCTTCGCTGACCATGTCCCCCGCCGCGGGCACGCGGCGCCGGATAAGCAGGAGCGAGAGGAGGAGGACCGTGAGCATCCCGGCCAGGCTCACGGGGCCGGGGACGCGGGCGAACATCGCGGACGCGAATCCCACGGCCGAGGCCCAGGCGCGGGCCGCCGCTCCCATGCTCCACTGCACCGCGTCGCGCGCCAGCCACTGTCCGGTGGAACTGGCCGCCACCAGGTCGGGGGCGGGAAAGCCGGGCGTCGGCTCGAACTCGATCCAGCCGGCGCCGGGCGTGAAGACCTCCACCCAGGCGTGGGCGTCGGAGTTGCGGACCTCATAGTACCCGGTGAAGATGCTGTATGTCCCGGTCGTGTACCCGGTGACGAGCCGCGCCGGCACGCCCGCGGCGCGCAGCAGCACCGTCATCGCGCTCGCGAACGCCTCGCACGATCCCTGCTCCGTCTCGAACAGGAAGTGGTCCACCGCGTCCCGCCCTGCGGGGAGCAGCGGTGCCTGCAGCGTGTAGGCGAGCGTGCTCAGATGGCGGTTCACGGCGAGGGCTTTGTCGTAGTTCGAC
>DASUAK010000284.1:0-7371 GCA_035763845.1 bacterium
ATGATGTGGAACTGGCTGCTCAGCGCGCTGGCGGTGGGGGCGTCCGTGGTGCTCTACGACGGCAGCCCCAGCCATCCCGACGTCGGGGCGATGTGGCAGCTCGTGCAGGACGAGCGCATCACCGTCTTCGGCTGCAGCGCCACCTATGTCAACGCCATGTTCGCGCAGGGCGTACGCCCTGCGCGGGATTTCGATCTGTCATCGCTCAAGGAAATCTCTCAGACGGGTTCTCCGCTGTCGGCGGCGGGGTTCGAGTACGTCTACCGGGAGATCAAGGCGGACCTCCACTTCAACTCCATCTCCGGCGGCACGGACATCAACGGCTGCTTCGCGGCGGGCAGCCCGATCAGTCCGGTCTACGCGGGGGAGCTGCAGGGGCCGGCGCTTGGGATGAAGATCAACGCGTATGATCAGAACGCCCGGCCGGTTCGAGATCGGCCGGGCGAGCTTGTCTGCGAGGCGCCGTCCCCGTCGATGCCGCTGTACTTCTGGAACGACCCGGACGGGAGGAAGTACGAGGACGCGTACTTCAACTACTACACCGGTCCCCGGGTCTGGAGACACGGGGACTACATCACGATGCACAGCGACACCGGCGGGATCACCTTCCACGGGCGGTCGGACACCGTGCTCAAGCCGTCGGGGGTGCGCATCGGGACGGCCGAGATCTACCACGTCGTCGAGCGCATCCCGGGCATCGCGGACAGCCTGGCCGTGGGTCAGGACTGGCAGGGGGATCAGCGCATCATCCTGTTCGTGAAGCTGGAGCCGGGGCACGTGCTGTCCGACGACCTCAAAGACCGCATCCGCAGCACGCTGCGGACGCGGGCCTCCCCCCGGCACGTGCCGGCGCTCGTCCTGGAGGCGCCCGACATCCCGTACACGCTGAACATGAAGAAGGTGGAGAGCGCGGTGATGAACATCATCCACGGGCGGCCGGTGCAGAACCGGGACGCCCTGGTCAACCCCGGCGCGCTCGAGTTCTTCGAGCGGATCCGGCCGCAGCTGGACAGCGACGACAGGAGGACGCGATGAAGGTCGAAGGCAGCCATACCTTTGCCGCCCCGCGCGAGCGGGTCTGGAACGCGCTCAACGACCCCGCCGTGCTCGCCCGGGTCACCCCGGGTGTGAAGAAGCTCGAGCCCCAGGGCGAGGACACCTACAAGGCGACGATCGAGCTCGCTGTGGGGCCCGTGAAGGGGGCCTATGACGGCAAGGTCAGCATCACGGACAAGACCGCGCCCGAGCGGATGACCCTGCGCGTGGAGGGCGGGGGCAAGCCCGGCACGATCCGCGCCACCGGCGAGCTGCGGCTGGAGGAGCAGGAGGGGCGCACCGTCGTGAGCTACGTCGGGGACGCCCAGGTCACCGGCATCGTGGCCAGCGTCGGCCACCGTCTCATCGGCGGGGTGGCCAAGCAGATGGCCGGCGAGTTCTTCAAGGGGCTGGAGCGGGAGCTGGGGAAGCGCTGAGCGGTCCGGTTCCCTTGTTGGGCGGTTCGCGCATCCCGTATCATGGAAGCATGCATCCGGACATCGCACGCATCCAGACGATGCTCGAAGGCCAGGGCTACGTCGCCGATCAGAGTCTCGCCACTTCCGTCTACCTTGCCATTCAACTTCGGAAACCGCTTCTCATCGAAGGCGCTGCCGGGGTAGGAAAGACGGAAGTCGCGAAAGTCATGGCGCGTGCCCTTGGCACGGACCTCATCCGCCTGCAGTGCTACGAGGGGCTGGATGCGACCACCTCGCTGTACGAGTGGAACTACCAGCGCCAGCTGCTGCACATCCGGCTGCAGGAGCACAGCGATCTGCCCCTGGAGGAGCGGGAGCGCGAGATCTTCAGCGAGCCCTTCCTCCTGAAGCGGCCGCTGCTGGCCGCGATCACGCACGACCGCGCGCCGGTGCTGCTGATCGACGAGGTGGACCGCGCGGACGAGGAGTGGGAGGCGTTCCTCCTCGAGGTCCTCTCCGACTGGCAGGTCACCATCCCGGAGATCGGCACGATCACCGCCGCCCACATCCCCTACGTCGTCCTCACCAGCAACCGCACGCGGGAGCTCGGCGACGCCCTGCGCCGGCGCTGCCTGTACCTGTGGATCGACTACCCGGTCTTCGAGAAGGAGCTGGCCATCGTCCGGCGCAAGGTGCCGGCGATCAACGAGCGCCTGGCCGAGCAGATCGCCGCCTTCATGCAGTTCGTCCGCAAGACGAAGCTCGAGAAGACGCCGGGGATCGCCGAGGCCCTCGACTGGAGCGCCGCGCTGATGGCGCTGCACCGGGACCACCTCGACCAGGACGCCGTGGCGCAGACGCTGGGCGTGCTCTTCAAGCAGCGGGACGACGCCGAGCGCGTCCGAACGCAGTGGCTCGACCACCTGGTCGGCAGCGTGCGGGCGCTCGAGCGGGAGCCGCGTCCCTGGACCCAGGAGACGATCGACAGGGTGGCGGGGCGCGGCGGGATGCGGCCGTGAGCACGCCGGCCCGCCGGTTCGGCGACCTCACCAGCCACGTGGTCGCCTTCTGCCGCCGCCTCCGCGCGCACGGGCTGCCCCTCGGTCCGCGCGAGGCCGTCGACGCGCTGCGCGCGCTGTCCGCGGTGGACGTGGCCGACCGCCGCGAGTGCTATCTCGCGCTGCGCACGGTCCTGGCCTCGCGCCGCGAGGACCTCGCCCTCTTCGACCGCGTCTTCGAGGAATTCTGGAACCCGCCGGTGGACGCGGAGCAGGGCCCGCCGGCCCCGCCGCCCCTGGACGGGGCGGGCGAGGGAACCCAGCCGCCGCCTGCGCTGATGGAGTGGCTGGACGAGGCGCTGCAGGCCCAGGGCGAAGAGCCCCTCCCGGCCTACAGCCCGGTCGAGGCGCTGTCGCAGAAAGACTTCAGCGCCTTCACCGCCGACGAGCTGAACGAGGTGACCCGCCTGGTCATCGCCATCGCCAGGCGCGTCGCCACGCGGCTGTCCCGCCGCACCCGCGCGGCGCGCCGCAGCGCGCGGGTGGACCTGCGCCGGACGATCCGTTACAGCCTGCGCCGCGGCGGGGACATCGTCGACCTCGCCTACCGCCGCCGTAAGATCCAGAAGACGAAGGTCGTGCTGCTCGCCGACGTGAGCGGCTCGATGGATCTTTACAGCCGCTTCCTGATCCAGTTCATCTACGCCCTGCAGCACGCCCTCGGCCAGGTGGAGACCCTCGTCTTCAGCACCTCGCTGACCCGCGTCACCGAGGCGATGTCCGAGGATGACCTGCGCGAGGCGCTCGACGAGGTGGCCCGGCGGGTCCCGGACTGGTCCGGCGGGACGAAGATCGGGGCCAGCCTGCGCACCTTCCTCGAACGGTTCGGGAGCGTGCTGCTCACGCCGCACACCGTCGTCATCGTGATCAGCGACGGGTGGGACACCGGCGACATCGAGATCCTGGAGCAGGCGATGGCCGACATGCAGCGGCGGGCGGGGCGGGTGATCTGGCTCAACCCGCTGCTCGGCAGCCCCGGCTACGAGCCGATCTGCCAGGGGATGCGCGCGGCGCTGCCGTACGTCGACGTCTTCGCCTCGGCGCACAACCTGGACAGCCTGCGCCAGCTCGAGAAGCACCTGGCGGCGCGGCGGAGGTAAAGCGCATGAACGAGCTCGTCGAGATCCTGGACGGCATCGACGCCCACAGCGCGCGCGGGGAGCGCCTGGCTCTGGCCACGATCGTCTCGGTGCGGGGCTCGACCTACCGGCGGGCCGGGGCGCGCCTGCTGCTCACGGCCTCCCAGCAGATGGTGGGGAACATCAGCGGCGGCTGCCTGGAGAGCGACGTGATGGTGGTCGCGGACGAGGTGATGGCCTCGGGCGCCCCTCGGCTGGTGACCTACGATCTGACCGCCGATGACGACGCGGTGTGGGGGCTCGGGCTGGGCTGTAACGGCGCGGTGGAGCTGTTCGTCGAGCCGCTCGATCCGGCCTCGCCCCAGCTGCGCCTGCTCCGGGGAGCCCTCGATGCTGAGGAGACGCTGGCGCTGCTCAAGCTGCTGGACGGTCCGCAGGCCGGGCGGTGGATGGCGGTGCGGCCGGGCGGCGCCGCGGAGGGGTCCCTCGGCGAGCACGCGCTGGACGACCGGGCCGTGCGCGCGGCGCTGGCGGCGATCACCGAGGGCGCCTCGCGTGTGCTGACCCTGCCCTCGCCGGGGGGCGACCTCCGGGCCTTCGTGGAGGTCCTCCGCCCGCCCGTGCGCCTGATCGTCTGCGGGGCGGGGCATGACGCGATCCCGGTCGTGCGGTTCGCCGCGGAGCTGGGCTGGCGCGTCGTCGTCGCCGACCAGCGCGAGCGCTTCCTCACGCCCGAGCGGTTCCCCGGGGCCCGCGCCTTCGTGCGGGCCGAGCCGTCCGCGGCGGCCGGCAGCGTGCCCCTCGACGATCGCACCTACGTGGTGGTGATGACCCACAACTACCTGCACGACCGCGATCTCCTGCGCGGGTTCCTCCGCACGGGTGCGCGCTACATCGGGATGCTCGGCCCCCGGCAGCGGACGGAGAAGCTGCTGGACGAGCTGAAGCGTGACGGCGTCGCCGTGACCGCGGAGGACCGCGCGCGCATCTTCGGTCCGATCGGCCTCGACATCGGGGGCGACGGCCCCGAGCCGATCGCCCTTGCTCTGCTGGCCGAGATCCAGGCCGTCGAAGCGGGGCGGGGCGGCGGATTCCTCCGCGAGCGGCGAGGGCCCATCCACGAGACGAAGACGGTCAGTGGCCGGTCGTAGCCGGAAGCACCGCCGGACGGCCTCGCCCCGCCGGCGCGTGGCGGCGATCATCCTCGCGGCCGGCGGCAGCCGGCGGCTGGGCCGCCCCAAGCTCCTCATCCCCTACCAGGGTGTGCCGATGCTGCAGCGCGCGGTGGCCGCGGCCGGCGGCGCAGGGTGCGCCGCCGTCCTGGTCGTCCTCGGCGCCGACCGCGAGCGGTACCGGCCGCTGCTGCGGGGCTCCCCGGCGCGCGTCGTCGCCAACCCGGACCACCTCGAGGGCATGAGCAGCTCCATCCGCGCCGGGATCCTCGCCCTGCCGTCGGCGGCGGAGGCGGCGATCATCATGCTCGCCGACCAGCCGCGTATCGACGCCGCCATCCTGCGGCGATTGATCGCAGCCTACGAAACGTCCGGCAAGCGCATCGCCGCGTCGAGGTATGGGCCGGTGCTCGGCGCCCCCGTCCTGTTCGACCGCGCGCTGTTCCTCGAGCTGCTGCTGCTGGAAGGCGATCAGGGCGCGCGGCAGGTGATGGAAACGCATCCCGCGGACGTGGCGGCGGTGGAGATCCCTCCGGCCGCGGCCCTCGATGTCGACCTGCCGGAGGACCTGCGCGGCCTTCAGGGATCCTGAGTCGGCGGCGGAGCCGGGGGTGTCGGCGGCGCGGGAGCGGGTGGTGCCGGAGCCGGTGGCGGGGGAGCCGTGGGCCTGGCCGGAGCCGGGACCACCAGCAGCGCATCGGCGACCGGCCGCTCGCCGCTCTCGTCCGAGGGCAGGTTCACCAGACGCCCGTTCACGATCAGCACGGACGATCCGCCCCCGTCGAGATTCATCGCTTCGACCGCTCCCAGCCGCCGCAGCGCCACGGCCAGCTCGTCGAGCGTCATCCCGAGGCTGTGCGTGGGCTGGCGGCCGTCGACGACGAGGAAGACGAACCGCCCGTCCGCCAGCACGCCGAGCGCCGTGCGCGGGTGCCGCCGGTCGGTGATCTCCGGGCCGAAGGTCTCGGGGGCCAGCCAGGTGCCCGTGCTCAACAGGCGCGGCCCGCCGCCGATCGCATGCACCACCTCGCGCCAGCGCGGGTTGCCCGAGCGCGGGACGAGAACCGTGCGGATGTACACCGGGGTGCCCGGCGCGAGCGCGCGCAGGATCCACTGCCGTCCCCTCCCGTGGCCCGAGAGCACGAAGCCGTCGCGCGGGATGGCGGCGTTCCCGCGCTGGTCGATGATCGAGACGACGACCCCGTTCTGCACGACCGCTTCCGCCCCGGCGTTGTTCGTCCGCGTCGAGGCGTCGAAGACGGGCCGGTACAAGATCAGCTCATCCGCGCGCCGCTCGCGGTTCACGCCGCCCACGGTGCCGGGCGCCTCCCCTGCCACGACGGTGAGGTCCACGTGCACCCGGTCGAACAGCACCACCCCGTCGTGCGTGATCCCGGCACAGGAGCGCGAGACGTCCGGCTCGCTGATCAGCTCCCCGTCGATCATCAGGCAGCCGAGCGGATCGCCCGAGGTGGCGAAGAAGCCGCCGTTCACCGCGGCCAGCGCGCCGGCGCGCCGCGCCATCTCGCTGACCCGCTGCCGCCGCATCCGCCCGCCGTCTCCCACCGCCGGGACGAGGCGCAGGCCCGCCCGCGGGTCCACGATCACCGCCGCCTCGCGCGAGGGACCGGCCAGCCCCTCAAAGGACGGCAGCGTCTGCACCACCCACGTGGCGTAGCCTTCGCGCCCGAGCTGCTCCTTCAGGAACTGCGCGTCGATGCTGCTCGCGAAGCTGCCCGCGCGCACTTTGTAGAAGCCGTCCTGGAAGTCGATGACCACGGGCAGCCCGCGCGAGCGCATGCGCTCGCTGAGACGCTGCGCGTTCGCCTCCGAGGTGAACGCGCCTACCTGCACCCGCCACAGCGCCTCCGTCCGCAGGACGCCGCGCCGCTCCACGACGAGCTCCACGCCGTCCTTCACCGGGACCGCGCTGCGCAGGCGGACGCCGTTCTCCACGGCCACCAGGACGCCGACGGCCAGGGATGCCGCCTCCGCCCGGGTCATCGGCTCGGCGGGCCGGAACACCCTGGCCTCGGGCTCCTGCAGCAGGGGCGGCTCGAGAAGTCTGGCCACCGCGATCGCGCCGCGCTGGGAATCGGGGAGGGCCGCGGTGTCCTCGAAGACCGGCGGCCGCATGGCGAGCACGCCGGCTTCGAACGCGTAGCCGATGGCCCGCACGGCCATGAGCACGGCGTCCACGCGCGCGGCGGGTGCGTCGGGAAGGAAGGCCGGTGCGCGGGGGACGACCCCCCGTGCCAGGGCGGTCTCGATGAACGGCGAGGCGGGATGGTACAGCGGGACATCCACGAACGAGGCCAGCTGCGGCGTCCGGAGCTGGATGCCCGCGGCAGTGATCAGCCAGCGCAGCACGTCGGCGCGCGTCACCGGCTCATCCGGCCGGAACGTCTGGTCCGGAAAAGTCTGGGTGACGCCGCGCCGCAGCAGCAGCTCGATGCGCGCCGCCGCCCAGTGCCCGGCGATGTCGGCGGGAGCGGCGGTCTGTGCGACGGCCGGCCAGGCGAGGGCGAGGAGGACGACGGCGGCGATGAGGCTGCGCATGACTGCTCCTGTTCCCTTCTGTTGTTCCCGCTCTCATCCTGCGGGGAAA
>DASUAK010000285.1:0-16940 GCA_035763845.1 bacterium
GCAGAGCAAGGAGGTGGCCTTCGACCGCAGCGCGAGCGGCACCGTGGTGCGGGTGACGACGATCGCGCAGGGCGTGGGACTGGCCCTGGGCCGGGCGCTGTACGGCGACACCTTCCGGCCGGACAAGGAGTTCCCGCGCGCGGACGTGCTGCCGGAGCCCAGCCGGGTCCGTCAGGAGTTCCTGCGCTTCCAGCAGGGCCAGACCGTCCAGCCTCCCGCGGGCGCAGCGGCCGCGCAGCCCGCCGTGGTGATCGCTCCCGTCGCGGGAGGGAACGGCCACCACGACGGCAACGGCCACACCGAGCAGCAGCGCGTCGATCTCGCCGCGCGGCTCGAGTTCGTCGGAGTGTGCCCCGACTGCGGCGACTCGCTGGTCCGCGAGAACGGCTGCTCGACCTGCCGGACCTGCGGCTTCTCGAAGTGTTGACCCGAGCCCAGCCGGACCGATGTCCGCGGGGGAGGGAGGAAGTTCTCCCTCCCCCGCGTCGTTCTGCAGTGCGTGGACAACTCCCCAGCGGTGCTCCCACCGGATACGTCCCTCGGCCCGGTCAGCCTCACGGTCGCCAACCTCGATCGTGCCGTCGAATTCTATCGAGACGTCATCGGCTTCCGTCTTGCTGATCACAGTCAGGGGATCGCGCGGCTCTCAGCGACCGGCCGAGCGCCCCTCCTCATCCTGACCGGGATGCCCGGTGCCCGGAGAGGGCGCACGGCCGGTCTATACCACTTCGCGATCCTCCTCCCCGCGCGCGCCGACCTCGCCCGGGCGCTGCGCCACCTGGTTGACGCCCGGGTGCCGATGCAGGGCGCGTCCGACCACGGTGTGAGCGAAGCCCTGTACCTGCAGGATCCGGAAGGCAACGGGATCGAGATCTACGCCGACCGGCCGCGGGCGCAGTGGCCCGTCCGCGGAGGGCGGCTGGCGATGGGCACGCAGGCGCTCGACCTCGAGGACCTGCTGGCGCAGGACGCGCGGCCCTGGGAGGGGATGCCCGAGGGCACGCGGATCGGCCACATCCACCTGCATGTTTCGGATCTGGCGCGCGCCGAGCAGTTCTACGCGGGCGTGCTCGGCTTCGAGGTGATGGTCCGCGGCTATCCCCAGGCACTGTTCCTGGCTGCGGGCGGCTACCACCACCACATCGGGGTGAACACCTGGGCGGGGGAGGGCATCCCGCCGATGGACCCGGAGGGAGCGGGCCTGCGCTTCTTCGCCATCGAGGTGCCCGGCGACGCCGCGAGGCGCGCGGTCCTGGACCGCCTGCGCGCGGTCGGCCCGGTGCAGGAGGTCCGGGACGGTCCGGCGGTGGGCTGCCTCGCGCGCGATCCCGACGGCATCGGGGTCCTGCTCGCTTCGTGACCTCCCCACTCAATGCGCGGACTGCTACAATAGCCTGGAGCGCTCCCGGGAGGTCGGCTATGGCCGTCGAGTTCAAGGCTGGGCTGAAAGACGTCATCGCGGTCAACTCCAGCATCTGCACCGTGGACGGCGAGCAGGGGCTGCTCACCTACCGCGGCTACGACATCCGGGACCTCGCCACGCAGGCCACCTACGAAGAGATCGTTTACCTCCTCTGGTACGGTGAGCTGCCGGCTGCCGCGCAGCTGGCCGAGTTCAAAGCGTCCTTCGCCGCCGCCCGCGCCGTCCCCGAGCGTGTGCTGGCCGCGATGAAGAGCTACCCCGGCACCGCCCACCCGCTGGACGCGCTCCGCACCGCGGTGTCTCTGCTCGGGATGCACGACCCGGAGACGCGGGCCAACACGCGCGAGGCCAACCTCCGCAAGTCGCTGCGGCTGGCCGCGCAGATCCCGGTCCTGGTCGGCAGCTGGCACCGCATCCGCGAAGGCCACGCTCCCGTGGCCCCGCTGGGCGACGGCGGCGCCGCCGAGAACTTCCTGTACCTCATGACCGGCCGGCGCCCCACGCCGACCGCGGGGCGCACGATGGACATGATCTTCGTCCTGCATGCCGACCACGAGATCAACGCCAGCACCTTCGCCACGCGCGTGGCCGTGGCCACTTTCACCGATCTGCACGCCGCGGTCACGGCCGCCATCGCCACGTTGAAAGGCCCGCGGCACGGCGGCGCCAACGAGGACGTGCTGGAGATGCTGTTGGAGATCGGCGATCCGGCGCGGGCGGAGGGGTACATCGAGGAGCGCTGGGCGCAGCGGTCCCGGATGTCCCGGGAGGAGCGCGCCCAGCCCGAGAACCGCATCCCCGGCTTCGGGCACGCGGTCTACAAGGTGGACGACCCGCGGGCCGGGGTGCTGCGCGAGATGGCCCGCCGCCTTTCCGCGGAGGCCGGCACGACGAACGTCTTCGACACGGCCCAGCGCGTCTTCGAGACGATGCACCGGGTCAGCGACCTGCCGGTGAACGTCGACTTCTTCTCGGCCGTCGTGTACCATGCGCTCGGCATCCCGATCGCCCTCTGCACCTCCATCTTCGCCGCCGCCCGGATCAGCGGCTGGTGCGCCCACGCCCTCGAGCAGTACAGCGACCGCCTGATCCGCCCCCGCGCGAACTACATCGGCCCCGCGCCGCGCCCGTTCGTCCCGCTGGCCTCCCGCGCCTGACTTGAGAACCGGAGGAAGCCCGCCGCCGTATCCAGAAGAGTGTGTCGTGCATCCCGCGGCACGGCAGATTCGGGGAGGGAGACACGAGTGAAGCGATTCCGGACATCCCTGGTCGTGGCGGCCGCGCTGGCCGTCGCCCTGACGACGGTGGCGCTGCAGCCGTCCGCGACCACGGGCCAGACGAAACTGACGATGGTCTTCGTGCCGTCGCGCGAGACCGACGTCGTCCTGTTCAGCGGGCAGCAGATCGGCCGGATGCTGAGCGTGGCGCTCGGCGTGCCGGTCGAGGCGGTGGTGAGCACCAGCTACACCGCCGCGATCGAGGCGATGTGCGCCGGCCGGGCGGACATCGGCGCGCTGAACCCGTTCAGCTACGTGCTGGCGCACGAGAAGTGCGGCGTCGAGGTCTCGGCGATCTCGGTGCGCTTCGGATTGCCGTACTACCGGGCGCAGATCAGTGCGCGCACGGACGCGAACATCAACAAGATCGAGGACCTGCGCGGCAAGCGGTTCGCCTTCGTCGATCCGGCCTCGACCTCGGGGTATCTCTTCCCCGCGGCGATGCTGAAGAAGATGGGATTCGACCCGGACCGCTTCTTCTCGCAGACGGTCTTCGCCGGCAGCCATCCCAACGTCATCCTGGCCATCTATCGCGGCCAGGTGGACGGCGGCGCCTCCTTCGAGGACGCCCGCACGAACATCCAGGCCCAGTTCCCGGACGTGATGCAGAAGGTGAAGGTGATCGGATACACCAACCCGATCCCCAACGACACCTGGAGCGTCAGCCGGACCCTGCCCCCCGCCCTGCGCGCGCGGATCAAGGACCGGCTGCTGCGCATCGCGGCCACGGCCGAGGGCAAAGAGGCCCTGCGCAACCTCTACAGCATCGAGGGACTCACGGACCGGGTCGTGCTGAGCGATGAGCAGTTCCGCGGGCTGGGGATGCGCCTCGACGCCGACACGCAGCAGCGGATCGTCCGCGCCGGCGGCAAGGTCACCATCCCGATCGGGGACTGGTACTTCCAGCCGATCCGCGACGCGGCGACGTACCTTGGGCTGGACCTCACCAAGCTGGCCCGTTGAGCGGCGGGGTAGGAGCGTAGATCGCGCGGGGAGGAGGGGAGACCCTTCCTCCCCGCGGTACTATCGGGGAGCAGAGGCATGAAGGGCGCGGCCATCTCGATCGAGCACCTGGTCAAGACCTTCCCGGACGGCACCCGGGCGCTGCGGGACATCAGCTTCGAGGTGAAGCCGGGCGAATTCGTCGTCATCATCGGCCTGTCCGGCTCCGGCAAGTCCACGCTGATGCGCTGCATCAACCGGTTGATCGAGCCGACCTCCGGACGGATCCTCATCGACGGCGTGGACATTACGACCCTCTCCCATGAGGAGATACGCCGCCTGCGCCGGTCGATCGGGATGATCTTCCAGCAGTTCAACCTCGTCAAGCGCGCGCCGGTGCTCACGAACGTCCTCTCCGGCCGCCTCGGCTACCTGCCGGCGTCGTACGCGCTGATGAACTACTTTCCGAAGGAGCAGGTCGACCGGGCCATGGCCAACCTGGCGCGCGTCGGCATCCCGGAGAAGGCCCGGACGCGGGCCGACCAGCTCAGCGGCGGGCAGCAGCAGCGCGTGGGGATCGCCCGGGCCCTGATGCAGGAGCCGAAGCTGATCCTGGCGGATGAGCCGGTGGCCAGCCTGGATCCTGCCACGTCCCATTCCGTCCTCAAGCACGTCGAGGACCTGAACAAGAAAGACGGCATCACCGTGCTGTGCAGCCTGCACTTCCTGAGTCTCGCCCGCCGCTACGGCACCCGGATCCTCGCGCTGAAGGGCGGCGAGATCGTCTTCGACGGCCTGCCCGCGGACATCGACGAGCAGCGCTTCAAGGCGATCTACGGCGAGGACGCGGTGGAGGTCGAGATCCGATGAAGCAGGACGTGGCGGCGCCGCGCCCGATTGTGGTCCGGCCGCGGCCCTGGTTCCAGAGCGGCAAGTTCCTCCTCTTCCTGGCCGGGCTGCTCGTCGTGTACGCGTACGGCTGGCAGGTGACGAAGATCGACCTGCCCGAGCTCGTGGTCGGGGCGAAGTTCGTGCGCCCGTTCCTGCGCGACCTGTTCCGGCCCGAGGTGCTGACCCGGTCCAAGCAGACCCAGCAGGTCGAGATCGCGATGTCGATCGACCGCGCGGTCGCCCCCGAGGACCTGCCCGCGCCGACGGGTCCCGTGCTGGAGGTGCCGACCCGCGTGGCGCCGATCGGCACCGAGCTGCCGGTGACGGGCCGGGGGTTCCAGCCGGACGCCCAGGGCACGCTGTACTGGCTGAATCCCATCGGCAATCCCCAGCAGGTCGCGCGCTTCCGGACCGACGCCGCGGGCGCGTTCACGACCGCGATCACCGTGCCGGAGGCCTTCCGCGGTCCCGAAGCGGGGCCGCGCGGGGCCCAGCAGCGCCTGCGCGCCGTGGTGGAGTGGCCGGTCGGAGGGCTGCGCGCCAGCAACACGCTGCTCATCGTCTTTGAGAAGATCATCGAGACCGTGTTCCTCGCCCTGATGGGGACCACGATCGCGGTGGCCGCCGCGGTGCCGCTGTCGTTCCTCGGCGCCCGGAACCTGATGGCGAAGAACCCCGTGGGGAGCGGCATCTACTACGCGACGCGGACCTTCTTCAACATCATGCGCTCGATCGAGCCGCTCATCCTGGCCATCGTCTTCACGGTCTGGGTGGGCCTCGGGCCGTTCGCGGGCGTGCTGGCCCTGGGCCTGCACTCCATCGCGGCCCTCGGCAAGCTCTACTCCGAGCAGATCGAGTCCATCGACCCGGGGCCGATCGAGGCGATCACCGCGACAGGGGCGAGCGCCCTGCAGGTCGTGCGCTACGCGGTGGTGCCGCAGATCGTTCCGCCCTTCATCGCCTTCACGATCTACCGCTGGGACACGAACGTGCGCATGTCCACCGTCATCGGCTTCGTCGGCGGCGGGGGCATCGGGTTCGTCCTGCAGCAGTACATCAACCTGCTCCAGTACCGTCAGGCCGCCACCGCGGTGTGGGCGATCACCCTGGTCGTCGCCGCGATGGACTACTTCAGCGCCGTCGTCCGCGAGAAGTACGTGTAGCGGCGCCGCCCCGTGGGGACCCCGCCCTTCCTGACCTCCGCCCTGCTGGGCCGCGCGGGGTTCCCGCACGCCTTCACGACCCGGGCCGCGGGAAACCAGGGGCGCGGCGCGCCGCCGGACGGGGACGACGTCCACGCCAACCGGGCCGCGGTGATCCGCGCGCTACACCTCGATCCGGCCCGCCACGTCGAGGCCGACCAGGTGCACGGGGCCGCCGTCGCCGTCGTCGGGGCGCGCGACGCCGGCCGCTCGCTGCCGGACGCCGACGGGCTCGCCACCGCGGAGCCCGGGGTGGTCCTGGCCGTGCACGCCGCCGACTGCGTGCCGCTGCTCTTCGCCGATCCGCGCACGGGGGCCGTCGCCGCCGTCCACGCCGGCTGGCGGGGGCTCGCCGCGGGGATCCCCGTGGAAGCCGTGCGCGTGCTGGCCGATCGCTTTGACGTGCGGGCCGAGGATCTGCTGGTCGCGGTCGGGCCCTCGATCGGTCCCTGCCACTACGAGGTGGACGAGCCGGTCATGGCGCGGATGCGGGCCTGGCCGTGGTGGGAGGCGGTGGCACCGCCGAACGATCGGGGACGGTGGCAGCTCGACCTGCGGGCCGCCTGCGCGCGCCAGCTGGCCGGCGAGGGCGTGCTCCCCGAGCATATCGACGTGCTCGACCTCTGCACGTACCATCATCCCGGGCTGTTCTACTCGTACCGCCGCGACCGGGCCTCCGGCCGCATGGCGGCGGTGATCGCGCCCCGCCCCCGCGCGGCGGCCGCCGACGGAGGGAACGCGTGAGCCCCGAAGAATACGGAGTCGCAGTGCCCGACCTGGCCGCGCGCCTGGCGGCCGTGCGTGCGCGCATCGCGGCCGCCTCCGCCCGCGGCGGGCGCCGCCCCGACGAGGTCACCCTGGTCGCGGTGAGCAAGGGCGTCCCGGTCGAGCGGGTGCGCGCGGCGCTGGCGTCGGGGGTCACCGAGCTCGGCGAGAACCGCGTGCAGGAAGCCGGCCCGAAGATCGACGCCCTGGGCCGGGGGGCCCGCTGGCACCTCGTGGGCCACCTGCAGGGCAACAAAGCGGCGCGGGCCGCCGCGCTGTTCGACGTGATCCACTCCGTGGACAGCGCGCGTCTGCTGGAGGCGCTGGACGCCCGGGCGGTCCGGCCGCTCGACGTCCTGCTGCAGGTAAACGTCGCGCGGGAGCCGCAGAAGTCGGGGGTCGCCCCCGAGGCGCTGCCGGAGCTGGTGCGCGGGGCCGCCGCCCTGCATCTCGTGCGCATCGTGGGGCTGATGACGATCGCGCCCCAGGGCGCCGATCCGGCGCGGGCCCGGGCGGTGTTCCGCCGGCTGCGCGAGCTGCGCGGGGAGGCCGGCCGCCTGCTCGGGGCGCCGCTGCCCCACCTCTCGATGGGCATGAGCGACGACTTCGAGCTCGCCGTCGAGGAGGGGGCGACGATCGTGCGCATCGGGCGCGCCATCTTTCGCTGACGCCACGGGAGACGCAGGCCAGGGAGGGAGGGACACCGACCAGGAGGAACGCCGTGGGCGCGATGCAGCGCTTCATGCACTTTCTCGGATTCAGCGAAACCGACGAGGAGGAGACGGCGGGCTCCAACGGCGACGGGCTCGACGCCCCGAAGCGGCGCGGCCAGCTGTTCAACCTCCACGCCCCCAAGCCCATGGAGATCGTCGTCCTGCAGCCGCGGACGTTCGACGATGCGCGCTCGGCGGCCGACTACCTGAAGATGCGGCGGCCGGTGCTCGTCAATCTGCACGGCACGCCGCCGGATCTGGCGCGGCGCATCGTGGACTTCAGCAGCGGCGTGACGTACGCTATGGACGGCCATCTCCTGCGGGTCGGCGAAGAGATCTTCCTCTTCACCCCCGCGCACGTGGCGATCACGGCGGACGTCGGCGCAGCGGACGGACACACCCTCTTCCCCCTCGAGTAACCCTCCCGCGGGCACGACGATCGCGGTGCGGGTGACGGCGCGCAGCGCCCACGACCGCGTGGACGGCTGGCGGGGCGGCCGGCTGCTGGTGCGCACGACCGCGCCCCCGGTGGAGGGGCAGGCGAACGAGGCCGTGCGGCGGCTCATCGCCGGCGCGGCCGGCGTGGCGCCGTCGCAGGTCGAGGTGGTGCGGGGCGGGCGCGCCCGGGACAAGACGGTGCGCATCCGGGGCCTGCCCGCCGCCGACCTGCTGCGCGCGCTGGGGCATCCTGAGTACCGGTAGGGTACGGACCGTCATGCAGAAGAGTCTGCGCTGGGATCACGATACGCTGTACCTCCTCGATCAGACCGTCCTGCCGCACGAGGAGCGCGTGCTCGCCTGCCGCACCGCGGCCGAGGTGGCGGAGGCGATCCACGCCCTCCGCGTGCGGGGGGCGCCGGCCATCGGCGCCGCCGCGGCCTACGGGCTGGCGCTGGCCGCCCGCGACATCACCGCGTCCGACCGGGACGCCTTCCTGCGAGGCCTGACCGAGGCCGCCGCGATGCTCGAGGCCACCCGGCCGACCGCCGTGAACCTGCGCTGGGCGCTGGCTCGAATGCTCCAGGTTCCCTCCCGCCGGCCTCAGGCCTCGCCCGTGGAGCTGCGGGCCCTGCTGGTAGAGGAGGCGGAGGCGATCGCCAGAGAGGACGCCCGCGCGAACGCGGCGATCGCCGCCCACGGCGCGGTCCTGATCCGTCCGGGCGAGCGCATCCTCACCTACTGCAACACCGGAGCCCTCGCCACGGTGGACACCGGCACGGCCTTCGGTATCCTGCGCGCCGCCCATGACGGCGGCAGGCGGATCCGCGTGCTGGCCTGCGAGACGCGCCCCGTCCTGCAGGGGGCCCGCCTCACGGCGTGGGAAGCGCAGCGGGCGGGGATGGACGTCACGCTGATCACCGACAACGCGGCCGGCGCGCTGATGGCCCGGGGCCTGGTGGACCGCGTCATCGTCGGCGCCGACCGCATCGCCGCCAACGGCGACGTGGCGAACAAGATCGGCACCTACACGCTGGCGGTCCTGGCCCGGGCGCACGAGCTGCCCTTCGTGGTGGCGGCGCCGCTGTCCACCGTGGACCTGGACACGCCCGAGGGCGGGGCGATCCCCATCGAGGAGCGATCTCCCGAGGAGGTCACCCACCTGGCGGGGGTGCGCATCGCCCCCGAGCACATCGCCGCGCTCAATCCGGCCTTCGATATCACCCCGCACCATCTCGTCAGCGCGATCGTCACCGACGCCGGCGTGGCCCTCCCGCCGTACATCCGCTCCCTGCGCGAGCTGGCCGCGGCCGGGGTGAGGGGCTGACCGTGCGCCACGTCATCCTCGCCGCGCTCGCGCTGCTGTGGCTCGCCGGCATCGCTACGAGCGCGCACTACCGCGACATCACCTGGCTGCAGTACCTCTTCTTCGACGTGAAGTGGATCCAGGTCGTGCTGCTCACCGCGGGCGGCTACGGCGCCTTCCTGGTCGCCTCGGGGGTGCTGGCCGGATCGCGCACCCGGCCGGGGCTGCGGGCGGCGTCGCGCCCCCTGGTCAGCATCGTCGTGCCGGCCAAGGACGAGGCGGCGGTGATCGAGGGCACGGTCCGCAACCTCTGCGCCCTCGACTACCACGAGGCGGGCGTGCCGCGCTACGAAGTGATCGTCGTCGACGACCGCTCCACCGACGGGACGCGCGCGGTGCTGGCGCGCCTGGCCGCCGAGCTGCCGCTGGTCATCGTGGAGACGCCTCGGGGCAGCGTAGGCAAGGCGGCCGCCCTCAACCTCGGGATCGCGCGCGCCCGCGCCGACCTCATCGCCGTGCTCGACGCCGACGCCCGCGTGGCGCCCGAGTTCCTCATCCGGATGGTCCCGGAGGTGTTGAACCCCCGGGTCGGCGGAGTGCAGAGCCGCCGTATGCTGTACAACCCCGGGCAGAACGCGATCACGCGCGTCCAGGACGACGAGTACCGCCTGTTCCACCGCAACCTGCAGCGGGCCCGCAAGGCCCTCGGCGGCATGGTCTGCCTCTCCGGCAACGGGCTCATCGTGCGCCGCGATGCGCTGGAGGACGTGGGCGGCTGGAACGAGGAGGCGCTCACCGAGGACATCGACCTCTCGGTGCGCCTGCACCTGGGCGGGTGGGAGATCCGCTACCGCGACGACGCGGTGGTGTGGGAGGAGGCTGTGTCCGACATCGGCGCCCTCATCCGGCAGCGCACGCGCTGGTTCGAGGGCGGGGTCCGCTGCCTGGGCGACCACCTGACCGGCATCCTGTTCGCCCGGGTGGGGATGTTCAAGCGGGTGGACATGCTGTTCTTCCTCGGAGGGGCGCTGCTGGTGAGCCTGGCCCTGCTGACGACCTACCTGTACGCTCTGATCGACGTGGTGGGAGCCGTGGTGCTGTACCTGCAGCTCCCGCGGTGGCTGACCACGACATCCTCGGCCGTCATGACCGGCGCCATCCTGATCGCCGCGGCCGCCGAGCACCGCGGCCGCCCGTGGCGGCTGGTCCCGGCGCTTCTCGGGCTCGCCGTCTTCTCGCTGCACCGCCTCATCGTGCTCCCGCTCGCGGCCTACCGCTACGTGCGCAGCGCGGTCACGGGGCAGATGTCGTGGGAGAAGACGGCCCACGGCACCTCGCCGCAGGCGCAGACCGAAGACGACCTCTGACAGACCTCTCCGTCAGGTAAGGCCGATCACCGCGCGAACGCCGCGGTCCAGCACCGAGGAGAGCCGCGCGGCCTGCTCTTCGAGCGCCTTCCGCGGAGGCCGCCCCGCTTCCCTGAACCAGGCGATCTGCGCCCGGTCGCCGTCGAGGTCCCACGTGCCGGACACGACGCCGCGGGCGACGACGATCGGAGCGATCCAGCCGCTCTGCCTGCTCACGGCCCACCGGCGGGCGGCCGGCACGACGCGGGCGTCCTCCGTGCCGGGGCCCAGCACATACGGGTCGAATCCCCCCAGCAGCCGGACGGCTGCGGTGGGCCGGGCCGAGGCGACCTCGTCGAGGTGCTCGGCGAGGACGTACGCGCGCTCACCGTCCACCTCGACCTCCACCAGATGACCCCCGAGCGCGCCGAACCAGGCCCGCAGCCGCTTCCTGGGGATCCTGCCGCGGGAGATCCAGTTGCTGAAGCCGTCCATCGTCGCCGGCCCGTAAGCGCCGACGTATGTCCGGATGGCGGCCGGCGCCGCATCATCCGCATCAGGGATCCCTGCCCAGCGCGAGGATGCTGCCTCCGGACGGATGAAGGTCACCCGGCTGCCCCGGCTTGGTCCGAAGCACAGGTCCCCCTGCCAGGCCAGCGGCTTGAGCAGCGTGCCCCAGCCCGAGCGCAGCCCGTCTCCGACATGGGCAAGGCCGCGCCGCGCAGTGATCGCCGCCACCAGCTCCTCCCGGGTGAGCATCGTGCCGTCGAGCGCTTCGCGGACGGCGGGGCGCAGCAGATCCCAGTGCTTCCTCGTCATGCCGAAGTAGCGCTCCCAGCTCGGCAGCTCCCACGAGCGCCCGGCGGCGAGGAGCGAGAGGAAGGTCCCCGCCTCCTCGGCGGTCAGCAGGTGGAGCGCTCCGCGCATCGCCCAGGTCTTGATCAGCCGGCCCTCGGACAGCGCGCGCTGGACCTCGCCCCGCCGGGGCGTCAGGCGGCGCAGGCGGATCGCGAGGTCGGCGGAGGAGGCGACCTGCGCCTGGACGCCGCCGAGGCGGCTGACCACGCCGGGGACGGAGAGCCTGCCGAGGGGATCCAGCAGCTGCCGCCGCATCCGCCAGGCGAGCGCCTGCGGCCAGGTGATCTTCGTCACGTCAGACGAGCTGGGTGTAGATCGATCGGAGGCGCTGCCCGACCAGCTCCAGGGAGTGGATCCGGGCCACCTCGAGCGCGCCGTCGGAGAGACGGGCGGCGAGGGCGGGGTCCTCCGCGATCTGCCGGATCAGCGCGGCGAACTCCTCCGGCGTGTTCCCCTTCAGGCAGTTGACGCCGTGCTGGAACCGACCGGCGAAGCACTCGGCGTCGCGCAGGACGAGCGGCTTCCCGCAGGACGCGGCCTCGAGGACGGCGATGCCTTCGTTCTCCACCGAGCTCGGGAAGAAGAAGATGTCCCCTGAGGCGTACGCTTCCACGACGTCCTCGACGTACCCGGTGAACAGGACGTTCTCGGGGGCGGACTCGACCACGCGCAGCGTGTCCAGCTTCACCGCTTTGTGGATGCGGCCGAACCAGGCCAGCGTGTACTCCGGGAGCATCCGGCCGACCTCGCAGAACACGTCCACGCCCTTGCGGAGGAAGACCAGGCCGACAGAGAAGGGGACGACGCCTTCCAGCCCGTAGCGGGCCCGGCCGATCAGACGCTTGCGGCGGTTGGGGGCGAAGCGCCTGACGTCCACGCCGTTGCTGACGACTTCGATCGGCCGGTCCAGCTCGTACCGCTGCAGCACCTCCCGGGCGTACGGAGAGGGGGCGATCAGCATGTCGGCCTTCCCGTAGAAGAACCGGAGGTACCGCCCGAGGTACGGGGCGATGTGGTCGCTCATGCGGAAGGAGTTGGCGAAGTCTTCGGCGGTGGTGTGGCTGTGGATCACGATGGGCCGCCGGCCGCTGTAACGCTCGGCGAGGTAGAGGGACGCGGGCCCGACCGAGTGGAGGTGGAGGATGTCGAACGACTCCCTGGGGTCAGTCGTGATGTGCACCCCGGCAGTCTTCAGGGCTTTGATCTGGTTGTCGTGCGCCCGGCGGATCCCCCCCGACCAGTTGGAGGAGTAGCCGGACTCCAGGTAGACGCAGACCTTCAACCCCTGGCCACCTCGAGCCGCTTGAGTAGTTCTGCCCTGAATCATGGAGTTCCCTGCGTGGCGGGAGTCCGCTCCGGCGGCCGGACGGCCATCCGCGCGCTGCGCTCGATCGCTTCGGCGATCAGGGGCTCGACGGCGAGGCCGGCTTCCGCCCGCGCCACCTCCGCCAGCGTGGGCTGCGTGCGCGGATGCGCCGGGACGAAGAGGCTGCAGCAGTCCTCGTAGGGGCGGATCGAGATGCCGTAGGTGCCGATCGCTTCCGCATGGGCCATGATCTCGGTCTTGTCCGCGCCGATCAGCGGCCGCAGGACCGGGAGCGTCGTGGCCGCGTTGATCGCCGCGATCGACTCCATCGTCTGACTGGCGACCTGTCCCAGGCTCTCTCCGGTGACCAGGGCCAGGGCGCCCAGGCGGGGGGCCAGCTGGTCGCAGACACGCATCATCATCCGGCGCATGACCAGCACGCGCAGCGCGTCGGGCACGGCGGTTTGAATGGCGCGCTGGATCTCGGTGAAGTGGACCACCCACAGGTCGAGTGGGCCGGTGTAACTCGCCAGCGCGCGGCACAGGTCGACCACCTTCTCCTTGGACCGCTCGCTGGTGAAGGGAAAGCTGTGGAAGTGCACCGGGATGACGACCGCGCCGCGCCGGGCGGCGTACCAGGCCGCGACAGGGCTGTCGATCCCGCCCGAGAGGAGGGCGAGGGCCCGCCCGCCCGTCCCGTACGGGAGGCCCCCGGGACCGGCGATGGTGCCCGTGGAGAGATAGGCCCGATCCCGCAGCTCGATCTGCAGCAGCAGGTCCGGATGGCGCATCCGAGCGCGCAGCTGCGGCAGGCGGTCCTGGATGGCCCGTCCCACCCGGCTGCTGGTCTCCATCGACGGGAGGGGGAAGCGCTTGTCGGCCCGCCGGGTGTCCACCTTGAACGTGGTCACGTCGGAACGGCCGGCCACGGCCTCCTCGGCCAGCGCCACCGCCTCGGCGGTGATGTCCGCCAGGTCGAGGTTCACCTCCCGCACCTGGCTGAGCGAGACCACGCCGAAGACCTTGCGGAGCCGCTCGGCCGCCGGTGCTGGCTCGGTGTCCACCGTCACGTAGATCCGTCCGAAGGCCGTCCGGATCTCGGTGGGGCCCAGGTCCTCCACCGCCCGGCGCACGTTGCGGGCCAGGGTCTCGATGAAGAAGCCCTGGTTCTGTCCCTTGAGCGCGATCTCACCGTACCGCAGGAGAAAGGTGCTGGGCACGGCCTAGCGGACCAGGGGGCGGAGTTCAGCCACCGCCCTTGCCACCGCGGCCGCCGCGGCGTCGATCTCGTCGGTCGTCGTGAAGCGGCCGAGGCTGAACCGCAGGCTGCTCGTGCAGAGGTCAGGGGCCAGGCCGATAGCGAGCAGAACGTGGCTCGGCCTGGGGTCGTGCGCGTGGCAGGCGGAACCGGTCGAGGTGTAGATGCCCTCCATCTCGAGGCGGTGCAGGAGCGTCTCCCCCCGGATGCCCGGGAACGACGCGTTCAGGATGTGCGGGGCGGCGCCGGCGGCCGGGGTGTTGATGCGCGCATCCGGGATGGCGGCGAGTCCCCGGCGCAGCTGGTCCCGCAGCGCCGAGAGGCGAGGCCCAAGGTCCTTCAGGTCCGAGGCGAGCAGACGTGCGGCGGCCCCCAGGCCGGCGATCCCAGGGACGTTCTCGGTGCCGGGGCGGACCGCGCCTTCCTGCTCGCCGCCTCCCAGCAGGGGAGTAAGGCGGATGCCCTTGCGGATGAAGAGCGCGCCCACGCCTTTGGGACCGTGGACTTTGTGGCCGGAGATGGAGAGGAGGTCCACCCCCCAGGCCTGGAGCCGGAGGGGGGTCTTTCCCCATGCCTGGACGCCGTCGGAGTGGAAGTAGACCGGCCGCCCGCCCCCGGCATGCCGGCGGATGACGCGGCCGATCTCTTCGAGCGGCTGGACCGTGCCGAGTTCGTTGTTGACGGCCATCACGGAGACGAGGATGGTGTCCGGCCGGAGGGCCTGGGCGACCCGCTCCGGTGAGACGCGTCCCTCCCCGTCCACGGGCAGCTCGGTCACCTCGTACCCTTCCTCCGAGAGGCGCCGCAGGGGGGTCAGGACGGATGAGTGCTCGATCGCGGTGGTCAGGATGTGGCGGCCCCTGGCCAGGTGCGCCACGCCCTGCAGAGCGAGGTTGTTGGACTCCGTTCCGCCGGAGGTGAAGACGATCTCTTCCGGGGAGGCGTCCAGGGTCCCGGCTACGGCCGCCCGGGCTTCCCCGACGAGCCGTTCGGCGGCCAGGCCTCTGTTGTGGAGGGAGGATGGGTTGCCCCACTCCTGGGCCAGCGTCCGGGTGATCGCCTCGATCACCGCCGGATGGGGCCGGGTGGTGGCCGCGTTGTCGAGGTAGATCTCCCGCTCCGCCATCGTCCCTTAATGGTACATCAGCCTCGAGAGGCTGCTCAAGGCAAACCCGCGCACGGATATCCCGTTGACAGGAGAACGACAGCTGTGCTATAAACGGCGACAATACGAGCTGTGATGTCGGGCCACGAAGCCCCGTCGTTGTGACGGGGCTTCTGTCGTTGCTGGGAGGCCGGGACGCCTCTGTGCCCTGGAGGCGTCCCTCTTCATTTCCTCGGGGAGGGTGCGATGAACGCTGCCGATACCGCCTGGATGCTCGTCGCCACCGCGCTGGTGCTCCTCATGACGCCGGCCCTGGGCTTCTTCTACGGCGGGCTGGTCCGGGCCAAGAACGCGCTCAACACGATGATGATGAGCTTCGCCGCCCTGGGCTGCGTCGCGATCGCCTGGGCCGTGGCGGGCTACTCGCTGGCGTTCGCCCCGGGCGGCCCCTGGCTCGGGGGGTTCTCGCGGTTCTTCCTCCATGGCGTGGATCTGGCTCCCGCGGGGACCATCCCCCACCTGCTCTTCATGGCCTATCAGGGCACATTCGCGATCATCACCGCGGCGCTGATCTCGGGGGCGATCGTCGAGCGGATGCAGTTCCGCGCGTACCTGCTGTTCCTCACGGTGTGGAGCCTGCTGGTCTACGCCCCCGTGGCCCACTGGGTGTGGGGCGGCGGCTGGCTGGCGAAGCTCGGGGCGCTCGACTTCGCCGGCGGAACCGTCGTCCACGTCAATGCCGGGGTGGCCGCCGTCGTTGCGGCGGTCGTCCTCGGCCCGCGCAAGGACTACGCGCGGCAGGCGACGCTGCCGCACAACGTCCCCTTCACGCTGCTGGGCGCCGGGCTGCTCTGGTTCGGCTGGTTCGGCTTCAACGCGGGCAGCGCCCTGGGGGCCAACAACGCCGCGGCGCTTGCCTTCGTCAACACGATGCTGGCGCCGGCGGCCACGCTGCTGGCGTGGACGCTGCTCGATCTCTTTCGCGGCGGCAAGGTGACCGCGGTGGGCGGCGCCACCGCCATCGTCGTCGGCCTCGTCGCCGTCACCCCGGCCGCGGGCTACATCAGCCCGATCTCGGCCATCGTGCTGGGGCTGATCGCCGCGCTGCCGAGTTACATCGGCGTCCTGCTGCGGCCCCGTACGCGCCTCGACGACTCGCTGGACGTTCTCGCCGCGCACGGCGTGGGCGGGACGGTGGGCGCGATCCTCACCGGGGTCTTCGCGCAGAGACTCTGGAGCGGCGCCGCCGACGGACTGCTGTTCGGCGAGCCGCGCCAGGTGCTCGTGCAGCTCCTGGCCGTCGGCTCGGCCGCGGCGTACAGCGCCGCGCTTACCTTCCTCATCTTGAAAGGGATCGGCCTGGTGCTGCCGCTGCGGGCCTCCGACGGGGCGGGGGAGGGGCTGGGGATGGACGTGAGCCAGCACGGCGAGGAAGCGTACGGAACAGGAGAAGGGGCCATCCTGGTGCTGCCCGATCCGCTCCCCGCGGCGCCGGCGCCCACGCCGGCTCCCGCAGGTGAAGGGGCATGAAGCTCGTCGTGGCGATCGTGCGGCCCGAGAAGCTGACCGACGTGCTGGAAGCCCTGTTCCGGGCCGAGGTGCGCGGCCTCACTATCAGCCGGGTCCAGGGGCACGGCGGCGAGATGGAACGGGTCGAGACCTACCGCGGAACCACGGTCAAGATGGAGCTGTCGGAGAAGGTGCGCCTGGAGATCGGCGTCTCCGACCACTTCGTCGAGCCGACGGTGCGGGCGATCCTCGCTGCGGCCCGGACCGGCGAGGTGGGCGACGGCAAGATCTTCGTCCTCCCGGTGGAGCACGTGTACCGCATCCGCACCGGTGAACGCGACGAGGCGGCCGTGACGCCCGTGGGGGTCTGACGGCCGTCATCCGGCCGGCTTGTACCGCAGGATGACGCACCCGGTCGCCAGCGGTCTGGCCTCCAGCAGCGTCAGGTTCAGCCGGTCGGAACGGGGCTTGAACAGGGGGTTCCCCCTGCCCAAGAGGATCGGCGCCAGGCCCACGCGGTACTCATCGATCAGTCCCCGGCCCATCAGGGTCGAGCACAGGTTGGCGCTGCCGAAGATGTACAGGTCCTTGCCCGGCTGGC
>DASUAK010000286.1:0-2046 GCA_035763845.1 bacterium
CGGATCTTGGCGGCGCCGAGCGTGATGCCGAGCATGCCGGCGATCTCGGCGGCCTTCAGGCCATGCTCATACTGCAGGATCAACGCCGATTTGTAGGTATCGGGCAGGTCCTGCACGTACAGCTTCACGCACGCGCTCATCTCGTGCCGTTCCGCTATCTCCTCGAGGGAGGGCGCATCGTGTTCAACCAGGCCTTCCTCCGGAACATCCCCGGACTCGACCTGCGTGCGGCGGGTCCGCTGCCGCAGACGGTCGACGCAGACATTGGTCGCGATGCGGTACAGCCACGCCTGCCGGGCTTCGCCGTCCCGGAGCGAGTCCTGGCTCCGGTAGGCGCGGATGAAGGTCTCCTGGGTCAGGTCGTCGGCCTCGGCGGGGTCGTGGATTAGGCTCATCACGTACCGCCGGATCCGCGGATAGTCCTCTGCGAAGCGCTCCTCCTGCAGCATTGAGAGTCTCCCCGCCACCGTCGCCGGCCAGGATGCGCCGTCAGGGCCATTGTATAGTTCGAAGTGACCAGCCCAAAATCGGGCGCCCGCCTGATAGGGAAGGGTGCCCAAGAAACATTCCGCGCATTCCAAGGGCGAAAAGGAGGTCGTCTATGCCCTACGTAGACGGATTCGTCCTGCCGGTGCCCAGGAAGAACCTCGCGGCCTACCGGCGGATGGCCCTGAAGGCCGGGAAGATCTGGCGCGAGCACGGCGCCCTTGAGTACCGGGAGTGCGTGGGGGATGATCTCCATCCGAAAGGTGCGGTTCCCTTCACACGCGGCGTGGCGCTGAAGCCCGGGGAGACCGTCGTGTTCTCCTGGATCGTGTTCGCGTCGCGGGCCGACCGCGACCGCGTGAACCGGAGGGTCCTCAAAGACCCCCGCCTGGCGGCGATGGGCCCGGAGTCGAGCCCCTTCGACATGAAGCGGATGATCTACGGCGGGTTCAAGACGATCATCGACCTCTGACGGCTGCTCGTCGCCGATCCTCACGGCGGGGGTCCAGACGATCTCCCAGAGGTGCCCGCCGGGGCTTCAGCGGCACGCTTCCTCTCCGCCCCAGGCCAGCTTCTTGAAGACGCATTCGCCGGCGGCTGCGCCGTACTTCGCAGCGATCCGCTCCCGCAGCGCCGTCCAGGCCTCGCGCGTGGAGACGACGGCCAGCGCGCGGGCCGCCTGATAGTACGTGATGTTCGTGCCGGCAATCGTCTGCCGGCCGTGCGGCGAATCGGCCTTGTCCTTGTTGATCACGGAGTGGCAGTACTTGAATCCCTCCGGCGGCTTGGGGGGGCATCCATCGAGGCCGTGCGCGACGTTGAAGTACCCGCTCTGCAGGGCGGCGGGAAATCCGGAGGCGACGCAGGTCCGTCCCGAGAGGGCGGCCGCGGGCAGGTTAGCCGTCCTGCCCTGGGCGACGTGGATCTCCACCCAGTCGGTGTGTGAATAGAAATCGGCGATGGCGTGCGTGGCCTCGCCGAACGCCTCGAGGGCGCCCCTGCGATTGCGGAGCGCTCGGTTCTCCGGTCCAACGGGGGCGCTGAGCTCGACGGCCTTCGTCAGGAAGCGGTTGACCCCTCTGTCCCAGAGTTCGCAGATCCTGGCCGGGGTCGGAGCGTTGTCGAAGTGGCGCTCGGCGGCCAGCTGATACCGGTCGCTCGAGAGGTTGCCTCCGCCGAGGAAGCGGCCGATCACCCAGCCGAGCGCCTCAGGGGTCATCGTCTCTCCGGCCGTAAGAGCCTCGCGGAGGATCCCTTCGTGCGTCTCGAGTGAGAAAGAGCTCGCGGGCCTGGTCCCTGCGGTGAGTGCGGCGAGCAGCGCGACGATGAGGACCACAGCGGAATTGGCGGTTCTTCGGTGCCTGGCTTCCATCGCTCGCCCTCCTTATGCAGAAGGCCCGCACGGAAGACCTGATACGGATTTCTCTGGCAGAGTGACCGTCTCCCTCAGGCCTGAGGTCCGGGCGCGCGCAGGGATGCTCAGGCTGCGGATGGAATCCCGGGCCACATCATCGCCGGAAGCATCCCAACCCGGTCCCGGAGGGATAGTCATGACACAGC
>DASUAK010000287.1:0-6148 GCA_035763845.1 bacterium
CACCCTGTGGATCGTGGTGATCTTCCTCGGCGTCGGCGGGATGTCCATCTACGCCCTCCTGCTGTTCCAGCGCACGGCCGGCGTGCAGCAGTTCGAGGCGATGGCCCACACCCTCACCGAGACGATCCTGCACAGCCTCACCACGACGATGGTGAACAACAACCCCACCGAGATGCGGCAGATCATCCGGCACATCGAGCAGGCGGCGATGATCAACCGCGTCGCGATCACGGGCCCCGACGGCCGGGTCTGGGCCTCCTCGGTAGAGCAGGAGGAGGGCGCGATGCGCCCCGGGGCGCTGCTGGCCCAGGTCATCCGCACCGGCGAGCCGGCCGTGGAAGAGCGGGCCGCCTCCCGGGAGCTCGTCGTCCTCACCCCCATCCCGAACCAGCCCGAGTGCCGGAGCTGTCACGACGCCTCGCGGGCCGTGCTCGGGGCGACCGTCGTCTCGCTGGACACCGCGCGGGTGGAGACGCAGCTGCGCAGCTCGGCGCGGCTGCTCACCGGGTTGGTGGGCTTCACCTTCCTGCTGGCCCTGGGAACCCTCTCGGTGCTGCTGGGACGCTTCGTGCTCGATCCGCTCTCCGAGATCGTGGCCACGGTGCGCGCTGTCTCGCGCGGCGACTACGGGGCCCGGGCCGCGGTGCAGACCGGTGACGAGCTGGGCATGCTCGCGGCGTCGTTCAACGACATGAGCGGGCGCATCGAGCAGTTCACGCGGCGGCAGGACGAGCAGATCGCCGACCTCACCCGCCGGCTCTCCACGCTCACCATCTTCAGCCAGACGCTGAGCGAGGCGCAGGACCTGGGGGTGGCGCTGGAGGAGGCTGCGGACGTCTTCCGCGAGATGGTGCGCGCCGATGCCTGCGGCGTCTACCGCGTCGAGGGCGGCCCGCCGGTGCCCGCGGCCGGGGCCGGCGACCCGGCGCTGGCGACCCGCACCGCGCCCCTCGCCGTGCGCACCGTGGCGCTGGGCCGGGCGGTGTCCTCTGCGGGGGGCGATGACGGTCTCCCCGGGGCCGCGCTGGCCGTGCCGGTGCGCAGCGGTGACCGCATCCTCGGCGCGATCGTCGCCGCGCGCGCGGCCGCGTATCCCTTCGAAGAGGCGGACCGCATCCTGCTGCAGACCGTGGCCGGCCACCTCGCCACCGCCCTGGAGAACCGGCGGCTCTTCCAGGACGTGCGGGACAAGGAGCGCCTGCGCGGCGAGCTGCTGAGCCGCCTGATCCACGCCCACGAAGAGGAGCGGTTCCGGATCGCCCGCGAGCTGCACGATCAGGTGAGCCAGTCCCTGACGGGTCTGGTGATGAGCCTCAACGCGGTGGAGGACGCCGACCCCGCGCGGATCCACGGCGCCCTCGACGCGGTGCGCACCGTGACGGAGGGGGCCCTGGACGAGGTGCGGAAGGTCATCTATGATCTGCGCCCGACGCTGCTCGATGACCTGGGCCTGATCCCCGCGGTCCGCCACTACGCCAAGACGATGCTGGAGGCGCAGGGCGTCGAGGTGCGCTTCCATGTCGCGGGCTTCGGCGGGCAGCGGGTCGCCCCGGCGGTGGAGACCACCGTCTTTCGTGTGGCGCAGGAGGCGGTCACCAACGTGGCCCGCCATGCCCGGGCCAGGAGCGCGGTCATCGCCGTGACGCTGGAGGATGGGATGGTCCGGCTGCGCGTCGCCGACGACGGGGTCGGGTTCGACGCCGCGCGTCTCCAGGCCCAGGACCGGCGGCGGCTCGGCATCGCCGGGATGGAAGAGCGGGTCACCCTGCTGGGCGGCACCCTGCAGATCGTGTCGGAGCCGGGGCGGGGGACCACGGTGACGATGGTCGTGCCGGCCTCGTTCGCATCCAGGGAGGCGGCCTGATGGCGCTGCGCGTGCTCGTCGTGGACGACCACACCCTCGTTCGCGCGGGGATCCGGGCCCTGCTGGCCTCGGCGCCGGACATCGAGGTGGTGGGCGAGGCGGAGGACGGGCTGGCCGCGCAGGCCGCGGTCCGCGCTCTGCATCCGGCCGTCGTCCTGATGGACATCGCAATGCCGAAGCTCGGCGGCGTCGAGGCCACGCGCCGCATCAAGGACGAGTTTCCGCAGGTGCAGGTGCTGGCCCTCACCGTGCACGACAACGAGGAGTACCTCTTCCAGATCCTCCGCGCGGGGGCGTGCGGCTACGTGCTGAAGAAGGCGCGGCCGCGGGAGCTGGTGGACGCGATCGAGGCGGCGTCCCGCGGCGAGACCTACCTCTATCCGAGCATGGCCACCTCGCTGGTCGGCGACTACCTCCGGCGCGTGGAGTCGGGCGAGGAGCGAGACACCTACGAGCAGCTCACGGCCCGCGAGCGCGAGATCCTCAAGCTGCTCGCCGAGGGCTACACCAGCCCCGAGATCGGCGACCTCCTGCACCTGTCGGTGAAGACCGTCTCCGCGCACCGCCAACGCATCATGGAGAAGCTCGATCTGCACCGCCCCGCCGAGCTCATCAAGTACGCCATCCGCAAGGGCCTCGTCGAAACGGACGGCTGACCGGTCCCCTCACGGCGCGGGCGCGGGGGACGGAGCCAGCGCCGGCCGCAGCTGCGCGGCGGTCTCCTCCTCCGTGACCGGCAGGTGCTCGATGATCCACAGGTAGGCCAGGATGGCCATCGCCAGCAGCCCGAGCGCCACGACGATCTCCATCCAGCTCGGCACGTACCACGTCCGGCTGCCGACGAGCAGGCCGGTGATGGCCGTGTTCATGCGGTTGAGGATCACACCGAGGGCCGCCAGCAGCGACGCCGTGAGAAGGACCCGCGGCGAGCTCGTGGGCAGGGAGAGCAGGACCAGCGGTGCGATGAGGCCGAGGACGATCTCGACGTCGAACAGCACCGCCTCGAACGACCCGTTGAACGCCAGGGGCCAGGCCCCGCGCGCGACGAGATCCGTCACCCGCAGGACGAGGTTCAGGGCCAGGACCACCATGACCGCTTTCCCCAGGTCGTTGAGGATGCGGGGGTCGATCCGGCGGCCGTAGGCGCGGTCCATGTACGCGGCCTGCAGGATGACCACGGCCGGGCCCACCGCCATCGCCGAGAAGAGGAAGAAGACCGGGAGCAGCGGCGAGAACCACAGCGCGTGCAGCTTCCCCGGGACGATCAGGAAGAGCGAGCCCAGGGACGACTGGTGCAGGGTGGAGAGGATCACCCCGGCGATGACCAGCGGGGGCAGGGCCATCCGCGTGATCGCCAGGAGCCGCCGCCGCCCGAGGCGCTCGAGGACGATCTGGCCGAACTCGAGGGTGAGCACGGTCAGGTAGAGAATGACGCACCACGCGATCTCGAACATCACCGAGTGCGCGTTCCACATGATGATGGGGTGCCAGATGCGGTAGGGGCGCCCCAGGTCGATCAGCAGCGTGACGACGAAGGTCAGGTAGCCGAGGAACCCGGCCACGACGGCCAGGCGGACCAGCGGCTTGTACCGCCGCAGGTGGAAGACATAGCCCACCGCGGCCATCGTGAAGCCGCCGGCAGCTAGCCCGATCGCCCCCAGCTTGAAGCCGTTCCAGAGCCCCCAGGGGAAGCGGTCGGAGAGGTTCGTCGCGACGCCGAGGCCTCCGGCGAAGCGGTAGACCGTGATGGCCGCCGCGCCCAGCACCAGCAGCCAGAGGACGGCGCGCCCGGGGCGGAGGCGCGGGATGGTGATCATCGCAGCTCACGCTCCTTCTCCTGCATCTCGGTGCGGCGCCTGATCACGACCTCGATCCCCGTCAGGACGGCTCCCAGGCCGATCACGACGCCGGGCAGTTTCCCCAGGGCCTTCCAGGTGTAGGCGGGCAGGGGCTCGCGCACGACGACACGGAAGCCCAGCTCCTCGAAGGGGACGTCCGAGACGTACAGGATCGACGTCCCGCCAGCTTCCTCCGCCCCGTAGATCGCGGGGATGTACCGCGTGTTCTCCGCGGCGATGCGGCGCGACGCCTCAGCCAGCATCTTCTCGCGCGGGCCGAAGGCGAGGGCGTCGGCGGGGCAGGCCTCCACGCAGACCGGCCCCTTGCCCTCCGCCTGCCGGGCCGCGCACATGTCGCACTTCGTGACGACCGGCAGCGCCTTGCGCCACTCGAAGCGCGGGATCTGGAAGGGGCAGGCCAGCAGGCAGTAGCGGCAGCCCATGCAGCGGTCGGCGTCGTAGACCACGGGTCCGGCCGCCGTCTTGCGCAGGGCGGCGACCGGGCAGGCCGAGGCGCAGGCCGGTTCCGTGCAGTGCATGCACTGCATCTTCACCGTGCGCTGGCCCGCGCCGTCCTCCCCCAGCACCGGGTGGGGCCTGGGCGTGCTCAGGGCGGCGGTGTGGATGTAGGTGTAGGCCGTGGGGCTGAGGTCCTCCGCGGCGCCCTCCGGGAAGCCGCGGTTGGCCTTGCAGGCCGCTTCACAGGAGCGGCAGCCCACGCAGCGGGAGACGTCGATGAGGATCGCCATCCCGTTCCGCTGGACCGCCTGGGCGGGCCTGACACCGGCCCCCACGACGGTGACCCCGAGGCCGCCGGCCGCGGCCAGCGACATGAACTCGCGACGGGTGAGGTTCATCCGGGCCTCCTAGTGGCGGAATGCGGCGACGAACGCCGAGATGAAGAAGACGGAGATCCCCAGGACCACCACGCCGAGCACGACCCCGGAGACCGCCTCGTCGAGGCCGCACATCTTGCCCCGGCTGCGGAGGATCTGCCAGGCGGCCAGAGCGCCCAGGCCCAGGGAGGCTACGGCCAGCGCGCAGTTCACCCCCGGCAGCCAGCACACGCGAAGCGCGACCAGCCCCATCGAGAAGCTGGCCGCCGCCGCCCGGCAGAGCGGGCGGGTTTCCTGAACTGCGCCGGCGACTTGCAGGACGTGCCGCATGATCCCCACCTCCGGCTTCACGATAGGCCTGGAGGGGGTCCGGCCGCGTCGGGTGAACGCCTCGCGGGCAGGGGGAGGACTCCTCGTCGGGCAGGGGCAGGACTACCAGTGGGGCGGGGGAAGAAGGGCTAGGCGGCGGGCGGCTTGCCCTCTCCCGGGCGCTGCCCGGCGTCCTTCCCCCAGTAACAGTCGTCGCAGAGGCGCAGGGTCACCCCGCGCTCCTGCAGCTCCAGCGTTACCTTGCGAAGGCCACACCGTGTGCAGGTATCGTTCGGCTTTATGTCGCGAGGCTCGCGCATCGGCAATCCCCCTTGTTCGCTCTGCTTCCATCCTGCGCTTCGCCCCTCCGGCCGTCCATCAGGCCCGGGGAGGATTCCCCGGATAGGGCATGGGCCGGATGGCCCAAAATCGGGGCTCCGCCCGATGTGCGCGCTCCGTGCTATCTGGGAAGATGGACGAAGCGGATGCCACAGGTCCAAAATCTCCTCTTATAGAGGAAGGATCCAAGCTCCGGGGGAGGCAGCGACAGTGGAGATCACCCGGCAGGCGGACTACGCGGTCCGGATCGTGCTGGACCTCGCGGGGCACGACGGGAACGGGGTCGTGCGGTCCGACGACGTCGCCCGGCGCCAGCTCGTTCCACGGGCCTACTTCACGAAGGTGGTCCAGGCCCTGGTCCGAGGCGGACTCGTGCGGACGCTGCGGGGGGCCCGGGGGGGCATCCAGCTGGCCCGGGATCCGGGCCGCATCACCCTCCGGCAGGTCGTCGAGGCGGTCGAGGGCCCCATCCGGTTGAACCGGTGCCTGCTGGTTCCCGGCGAGTGCGCCCTCGAGCGAGCCTGTCCGGCCCACCCGGTCTGGGAGCGCATCCAGGAGGCGTTGGTCCGGGAGATGAACGGGGTGACCGTGGCGGAGATGGCCGGGGCCCGGCCGCGCGCCCGCGGAGGGAAGCGGCGGGCTTCGTAACGCAGGGGCCGACATGACGGGATAGGACGAGGGGCCGCGGGATGCGGCCCCTCGTGGTCATTGTCTGCGGCGGGAGACCGGGATGACGAGTGCTAGGTCTTTGCGGACATCGCCATGTAGGCGACGACGGCGATGACGATCCCTGCGATGACGTTGCTCCACTGCAGACTGCCACCGATGACGAACGGCGAGACGGCAACCCACAGGCCGAGGATGACATTGAGCCATTTCACCGGGTGACCACCTCCCTGCGAGATGAGGTCTCCCGCCGCGGCAGGAGTGGAGTCGTGCTGACCACGCACACTCCGACAAAT